>JACRDX010000056.1 GCA_016212745.1 Candidatus Falkowiibacteriota bacterium
AGAGCCCCAGAAATGTATCCAGGAATGGCCTCTAAAAGGCCCAAAATCGCGATTTTAGCCATCTTTTGGTCAAGGGTGGTGTAAGTGTCGTTTTGGGCTATATCAAGCGATTTTTGCAGGACTATTGGCCCAGTGTCAAGTCCAATGTCCATTTTCATAATTGTCACGCCTGTCTGGGTCTCGCCGTTCATCAAAGCGGTCTGAATAGGGGATGCGCCGCGGTACTTTGGGAGGAGTGAGGTGTGGACGTTGATGGTGCCGTGTTTGGGGGCGTCTAAAATAGCTTGCGGTATGATAAGGCCGTATTGAGCGCAGATACCAAGTGTGCAAGTGTGCAAGTGTGCAAGTGTGCAAGTTTTGAGCGATTTTGGTTGGGCGATTGTGAGATTGTGTTGCTCTGCGAGGAGCTTGACTGGTGATTTTTGCATCTCTTGCTTGCGGCCAACAGGTCGATCTGGTTGAGTAATAACAAGCTGTATATCAAAAAGACCAGAGTCAATCAGGCCTTGCAAAATTGTTGCGGCGAAATTATGAGTTCCAAAGAATACAATATTAGTTTTTGTCATTTTTTTCTTTAAATATCTCTTTAGTTCTGTCAACAAATAAAATCCCATCCAAGTGATCAACTTCATGTTGGACGACACGAGCAAAAAAGCCATGGGCTTCAAATTTAATTTTCTTGCCTTTTTCATCAATCGCTTCCACCAAAATATCATGATAACGTTTTACTTTGCCGTAAAAGCCGGGTACTGACAAGCATCCCTCAATATCTTTTTTTTGCTTGCGAGATATTTTTTTCCAAACCGGATTTATCAAAATCAAATCATGGGGCATTGTTGGCTCATGTTTATCATCCATGACTAACTTTGTGCCTGCACGGTTGATGGTACAAATTCTGATATTGCGTCCCACTTGCGGCGCAGATAGACCAACGCCGTCTCTCTCGTGCATTGTCTCATTCAGCCCCCTTAGCCACGATTGAAAGGGCTTGTTAGATAATAAAGCAAGCTCTATCTCGGATGAGCGTTCGTGGAGGGACTTGTTAGGCAATGTTAAGATTGTTAACATATTTAGAATTTAAGCACCAAATCTAAAATTACAAGTTCCAAATAAATCACAATGTACAAAATCACAATTTGAACATTTAAATTTTGAAAATTATTTGGAATTTGAAATTTTGAATTTGTAATTTCAACTTTTTTTACTCTTCCACACAAACAACTTTCCCGGCTGTTTTGCATTTGACTCCTGAATCTCGCCAAAAATCTGCCGAGCGCGAGGGACGCCGATTCTTTTTATTACACCTAAGTACATTGCAAATTTTTTTCTTTCGCCAAAAGCGGTTGAAATGACGTCAGCCCAGTAATGAGCTTCTGAGTGAATGTTTGGATTTTTTGTTTTTTTTGCCTTGATTATCCCGGCAATGTTATCCATACTAAAATATGAAATTACCAACAAGGTATCCAACACCGAACGGCCCTTCATATGAAAAATTCTTGAAAGTGTAGTCCATGTTTTTCAAGATGCCGAGAAGGATGAGGAACGAGCGATAACCGCATTCTGCCGCCTCTTCCACGAATTTTTCATCCATGTTAGCCACCCCCATTGTGTTGCGTGTTTCCAAAAGCTCAATCAGCTTGGCGTCAAATTCAGCGCCGACCTTGGAAAATCCGGCTGGCGCGTCTGTTGTCAGTCCGTGAGACAAATCGCCGGAAGCCACGACAGCGATTCGTTTGTTTGATTGCATTATAACTTCTTTCAAAAGCTCCCCGAATTTGAGATGTGTCTTTACATCCAAGGCCGAATATCCCAAGGGTAGAATTTTAATATTTGGCAAATGTTTTGTCAAGTAGAATAGTGGCGTGGCGGCGCCATGGTCCAGCTTTTCCTCGCCAATCAATTGAACTGGCAAGCCGCGGTCTTTTGCCAAACAGCTGATTTTTTATGCCACCTGCTCCGCGCCTTGCCAATTAACTTTTGTTGCAAAGTCGCCAAATTGTTCAAAATCAGACACAAAGTTGATGTGAGCGTTGATTGTGAAAGCATCGGAAAACAAACTCGCGTGCGGCGAGATTATTAAAATCACATCTGGCTTGGCAATGTATAAGTCCTCTTCCAATTTTTCCATTGCCCGCTGTGTTTTTTTTACTTTTTTAATTTCGTCCTTGCCAATGTTTGGAATAAGGAGCGGCGGGTGCGGGACGATTGAGGCGAAGACCAGGGACATATGGTGAAGTTATAAAGTTATAAAGTTGTAAAGTTGTAAAGTTAAAAGTTTGTGATTGTGAAATTGGCGATTTTTTCTGGTTCAACAAAGCGGTTTTTGTAGTCCGGGTTTCCCATTGTGATAATGATAAATTGTTTGCCATCGCTTGGCCGTTCTATTAACATTGCCAATCCAGCGCCGGATTCGTCCAAATATCCTGTTTTACTGGAAATAATTTTAAATGGTAGACCCGGCTTGCTGACTAATAAATTACTGTGGCTGTCAAAATGTTTTGGTTTGCCGTCCAAGTCATTTATTTCATTGTAAACATAGTCCTTTGCTCCCAAAACCTGCCTAATATCGCCGACCCGCTCCACGTTTTTGTATAAAGTCAAGAAGTCCCTGGCAGTTGTCACGTTGCCCAAATCATAGCCATAAGTGTCGGTAAATTTTGTTTTTTTCAGGCCCCAGTCCTTTGCTTGTTTGTTCATTCGGGCGATGAATTTCGTTTCACTTTTGTCAACAGCGCTAACTAACATGCGCGCAGGCGTGTTCATTGAGGAAACCAACAGAGCGCACATTAAGTCCTTGTTATTAAATATCTCGCCATTAACCGCGCGAAAGCTTCCGGATTTCGCTTTAAGTTTGCTATTGTAAGTCGTGGCGCTATAAAGTTTAAGCCCCTCGCTCATCAAACGGTACGCTGTCATTATTTTTGTGAAAGACGCCATTGGCCTGACAAAATCAACATTTTTTCCAGCCAAAATTTTGTTGGTTTGGTAATCGGCAATTAGGTATGCGTCAATTTTAGTGTTGATTTTATCGCCAATGTAGACAACGTTTTTTGCCGGCGTTTTCAGCATTTTTCCGTTTTCTACAATCGCGCTTTCTTGGTCATCTGGTTCAGACAGCAAGTTTGTGTTCGCAATCGCGGCCAGCCGGCCGGGCAAATAAACGGTCGCGCCAGTTTCGTGAAGCGAGGCGATTATTTCGTCAATTATAAGTATGTTTTTTTGTTATAACCAAATCCGTTAAACACCTCTTCCGAGGCAATTGGCCGTTTTTTGCCTTTTTCCATTACATAAATCGTTTTGCCGCCCTTGATTTGCAGTAAAGCGCCGTCTTTGTATTTCATTATTTGGCCTGGCTGGTAATTTTGCAAATCCGCTTGCGCCACTA
>JACRDX010000055.1 GCA_016212745.1 Candidatus Falkowiibacteriota bacterium
CATAATATAAATATGCTCGGTGTTCTTTTTTCCTCGTTAACTCGAATTGTTAAAGTTCATTCCTATAAAACAAAAAGGAGCAGCTTGCTTTCAAACTCATCCCTGCTTCAAGCAATGCTTCTCCCTAGATGGATTAACAATCAGAAATGGAAAAATTTTATAGGCAATGTCTATTATAAGCGTTTTTAAAATTATGTCAATACTTTAAATTTGCGTTAAAATACTACTTATCCACAAACGCGCAAAAAGAAAAAGGGCCAGAAATGTTCATCCGGCCCCCGGGCGTCAGAGCAGCTCGTTCATAGGTCTGTTGACCTTCTGATGTGGGAGAACGGCGTTGCTCATCGCAAACCCACTGCCACCATCACAATTGTATCCATTCTCTTTTGTCGCGTCAAGTTTCAGCCCTCGTGGCCGGGTCTCGCGTTCCAGATAGTCAGCATGAGAAGCGCTCCTGCAACCGAGAACGGAATGAGCACGTATGCCCAGTAAGTCCATCCGAAGTTGTCCATGAGCCATCCCATGCCGAACACGCAAATCGTTGACGCGATGTACTGAATGCCATCCAGCATACCGGTCACGGTTGCCGCGCCGCGCGAACCACCGAAATCCATGGTCGCGGTTCCAGTTAACATTCCATGAACGCCAAAGATCCACATCGCGAGGACAGGAATCATCAGCGAAGCCATGAGCGGACCTGTGCAGTTTGCCAACAGCACCAAGCTCACTGCCTGCATCGCGTAAAAAATGAACGCAACCGGCGGTCTGCGCGAGCCAAACACCTTGTCAGACAATTGGCCGCAGATGATCGCGCCCAAGATGCCGCCAACAGTCACGCCAAGCGTGGCAACGTTGTACAGCAATGACCCTTTGACCACGGCCTGAATGTTTGCGAGGTACAGGATGAACCAGAACATGATTCCCTGCCGCACAAACCCAGTGCAAAACTCAGAGTACGTCAATCTGCGCACAACCCTTTTTGACCATGCCCACTTGAGCACGTCAAAAAACCTGGGCTTGACCTCGCAGAATGCCACGCCAACTGCACCAGCCAATGACGCAACGTCCCGAGTCCTTGCTTTGATTGCTTCCAGATTGCGCCCAACAAGCAGCTGCTTCATTGAGAGCCCATAGAGATGCAGTCTGTTCAGATATCTGCTGTCACTGCGATCAGGATGCGCGGCCTGCATTTTCAGCCATGCCATTGCTTTTTCCGCACGGCCACGAATTTCCTTGGACGTCGCGTCTTCAGGGTCAATGTCTTCCAGCCCTGCATCAGACGGCTTGTTGCGCATGAACAACCAGTCCAGCAAGAACATCAAGCCAATGATCGCGGACGGGATGAAGAATACCCATGGCAACGGCAGATACGACAGAATGAATCCTCCGACTGTCAGCGCCATGAAGTACCCGCACGCGAGGATCGCGCCGAACCAGCCGCCGTACACGCCACGCTCCTTCACGTGGAACCACGGCGCATTTCCCTTGATCACCGCAATCGCGATGAAACTCTGGAAATACATGTTGATTGCGTACAAGAACGCCATGCTGACCGCGATTTTTCCAACCCACTCGTTGAAAAGCAAGTAGCCGATGCAAAAGTTCAGGACAGCTGAGCCGGCCGTTGCCAGCATGATTGCCTTGCGCGCGCCGAACTTGTCTGCCAGCGGGCCATTGAGAATCATCGCCACTCCATAGACGAAAAATCCCCACAGCCCGATTTGCGCGTACGCAGAATGCGACAGCCCGTACAATTGTTCCAGCTCATGCGATGCCGCGTTCAGATTGTAGCGGCCCATGTAAATCATCATGTACGTCATGCCCATCAACAACCAGTTCAAAAACCTGCGCGTCTTGAACGCGCTACTGTACGTCAACACACTGTCCATGGCACACCTCCGCTTGTTTGTTGAATTTCCAAAAGAGCTGCCAAGAATCCCATTTCTCTATTTGTTTTAACCCTACAATACTATTGTTAAAAACGCAAGATTGACAATTTTGCCTGCAACAATATACAATCAATGCGGGTTTTACTCATCGGCCGCCACTTGGCGACTACGCTTGGCGCGTTGGAAGTAACGCGCAGGGAACGTTGGTCTTTGGGAAGCCAGCACTCTATCCAATCTGGAAAAGGACAGAAGCTTCTTCACGCTTCCACGGCGGAAGCAACTGCGAGTCGCGCGTCCGCGGACTTGCGGAAAGAAGCCATGCGGATAATCACGAGACAAGGGCACGCCGCTCGGCGCTCGTGAACATCTGCTGCCAGAAAATCCCATAACCGCGAGCACCGCGTTCTGCCACGTCAGAACGCTTTTTTATTTACAAAAAACAGGGACATTGAAACAACGTCCCAAATTTAAAGAGTTATTTATTAATTCTCGCCGCGACGGCGAATTGAAAAAAATATTTTTCCAAGGATTCAAAAGTTGATCCGTAAATATTGTCACCAAAAAAAAGATCGCAAACCACTTCTCTCGCGCGCGCGACTTCCCTCAAGCGACGCGTTTTCAACCAGCGCGGATCGCTCATTGTTAAATCAAACAACTCCAGCGCCCGGTCCAAAGCGCTTTTTAGCCTATCAACGTCACCAGCCTGCTTCCTCTTAATCGCTCGGCCAACCTCGCTTCCGATGTTGCCCATCTGTTCAGAAACCGAAAGCGTAAACCACTTGCCTTCAGCTAAATTTTTATGATAACGAACTTCCATATTTAATCAACTAAATTGCTTACTATCATTTTTATTTTTTCACGAATCGCAATATCTTCAACTCCTCGAGAACGATTGTTTTGCCGCGGACGGATGTTTATTACTGAATCAAATTCCACGAAATCATCCTCGCATTTGTCAGGATACAAATTAACACCCCACAAATTTTCTTGTTTTGAGCCGGCGGACAATAATACTTCCTCTTCATCAGAATGCATTTCTCCTCCGATTGCCATGACGCCAGCTTCAACGTCAACGACAGCCTTCACTAAATCGCCAAACCGTTCACAAGCCAATTCTTTCAGCGCAGTCATTGTTATTTTATTTTTAATTATCTGAATTTCCGTTGCCATATTTTTAAAAATTATTTTTTAACCTCAGCCGGTTTTTCCGCGGCTTTTTGTTTTTCTAAATCTTTCAAGGTCGGGATGGCTTTTTCAAATCCTGCCAAATCAGACACGCCATAATGCACATCCTCGCCAATGACAACGGCCGGCAAAGTGTTTTTGATTTTGAACATCGCAATTAATGTTTTCACTGCTGACAAATCAATGTTGTAATCAAAAGAATAAACACGAATCTGCGGATGTTGCTGCGTCAAATATGTCAAAACATATCCGGTCTGTTCGCAAAGCGCGCAGTCGCCAGCATTGGAATAAAAATACAACATTGAAGTCGGTGTCACCCCGCACTTGGCGCTCACGCGCTTCATCAACAAATAATCTTTGATTTCCAAAAGCGAATAATACTTTTTCAAATCAAGCACTTCTTCGTTTAGCTTGCCAAATTTCTCTTCCATATACGACAACTTTTCAGCGAGCGTGTTGATTTCCGTTGACAAAACAGACGCTTTTCCAATATCTTTACACGACGCTTCGGACAACAAACTGAATTGCGTTTCCGACGACAGCAAATCCAAAGAAATTTTATTTTCAATCGCGCGCATCTCGGCTGTGCGTTTGTTGTTAAAATACGCGCTGATGTAAAAGCTGGTCGCGAAAATGGCGATTGTAATAATCAATACAAAAACGTATTTTTTCCAATCCATAGAATAGTAAATTTAAAATTTTTAATTTTTAATTTCGAATCAAATTTAAATGTATGAATGTTTAAATGTTTCAAAATTCAGATTTCAAAATTCATTCAAAATTCAAAATTGGAAATTCAAAATTGAACTAACGCCAGGCTGTTTTGCGCGAAAGCAACGTATTATATACTGCCTTCGCCAGCCACCATGGCGCAAGAAAACTATAAAATAATATAAAGAATAAAACATCTTTTGAAAATGAAATTTTTCGGTCTGCCAAATATTTACCCATCAAAATTAAAGAAATTGTTAGCGCTCCTAAAACAACGCTCAACACGAACAAAGATTCTGTGTGCAGATAAAACCAATCTATTGCCCAATTTTGAAAATTAAATTTAAAATTAATTGCCGAGAATTCAGAAATTTTCTGAATCATTGTCATTATAATATGATGCACGATTACCGTAGCAAAATACAATGCTGAAAAAATTGAAATAATGGCCGCTGGCAAAATGAATAAACTCAAATTTCCATGTCGCTTTTTGAAAAGCAATCTGCGATAATCCAGCATGTTTTCCAAAAATCCATGAATCCACCGCAACCGTTGTCTAAAAAGCAGCCGCACTGTCCGTGGCGTCACAGTATAAACAAACGCGTCGTGCGCATTATCAATTTTCATACCGTGCGTTTGCATACGCAACGCGATTTCCAAATCCTCGGTATTGTGCGCGTGGCGATAACTACCCAATTTGTCAAAAACTTCTTTTTTAAAAATTGAAAATGGGCCTGGCGCGATAAAAATACTGCCCAATAGCGCAAACACAAAACGAATAAACATGCTCAACGTGTATTCTGCTTTTTGCATTATTTGAATTAATGTTCTTGGATTATGAACCCTGATTGCCGGAGTAACTGCCATGACATTTTTGTCGGCAAATCTTTTTACAATATTTTTTAGCGCACATTTATCAACAAAAGAATCGGCATCCAAACAACCAACCAGCTCTGATTGCGCATGCTGCAATCCCAAATTCAACGCAGTCCATTTGCCGCCATTTTCTTTTTTAAACAAAAAAATCTGCGGGTTATTTTTAAACTGCTGAACAACATTCCACGTTCCATCAGTGCTACCGTCATCAATAACAAAAATTGATAATTTATCTTTTGGATAATCCAAGTCCAACAAAGACTCAATGGTCGCGATGACTGTTTTTTCCTCATTAAAACACGGCACAAAAATCGTCACGGTTTTATAATCAATTCCAGAATCATCATTTTCAGTAATTTTTTTTGTGCCTTCAAAAAACGTCACCAACAAAAAAATCTCAAAATATAATGAGATAAACATCAGAATGTAGATTATCGCTTGGCTGACATTAAAATCCATACGTTGAACACATCATAGCTAATTTTTCTTTTTATTTCAACCATAAGCTAACATAAAATCCAAATATCAAAATCCAAATTTCAATTCAATGTCAAAATTTGAATGTTAAATATCAAAATTCGTCATTTGAAATTTAAACTTGATTTGGCATTTGATATTTGAACTTTGACATTTCCTCTAATTATGCTATCATTTCAACATCTTTGGGGCGAGTGGTGAAATTGGCATACACGATAGCCTTAGGAGCTATTTCCAGAAATGGATTGTGGGTTCAACTCCCACCTCGCCCACCTTCACTGCGTTTCGGTGGGCAAGCCCATTCCCTTTGGGGCTTTTTTGTTTAATAAAAAAGGGCAAGATACGTGAATCTTGCGCCGCCATACCCTACCAAACCCCACCTTACATTACCACACCCAACCAGACCTCACCAAAAACTATCAACCCTCGTTGCGTTCTGCGCCATAACACCCTGCCGCAAATCCACCGCGTGGATCAAACGGCCTGACAAAACACTCAATCAATCGTGAACGTGTTGACGGACAACGTTTTGCCAAAAACTCGCTTAGCGCGATTACCAGCCCGCGCGCAAGCTGCTTGCGAACATCAGACGTTCGCTCTGACCGGTTGAACAAACCGTCCACGAAAATGACGCACTCTTTTCCAACCTCAGCATCCATGTCTCGTGGAAGAAAAACGGTTACTTGGCTGGCCGGAAGATTTGGAATGTTGGCCGCAGTCGTTGCGGCCAGCAATTGCTTCAATTCAATCAAACAACCATGCCCGGTGAAACTTCCCGGCAATCCGTACACTTTTACGATCGGCATAACACCCTCCTTTTCACAATGCCCTGACATTATCACGCCAATTTGTAAAAGTCAACGGTTGTGCGCTTTTCGTTGACCTGCTACAATAAATAAACAATTTCCAACACTACTATGTCCACCTTAATATTAATCATCTCGCTCGCAATTCTCGCGGCTCTTTTATATTTCATTTTTACGAACAAAAAACCGACAACAACGGAATCGAATGTTTTGTTACAACAGCAACTGCAAAATTTGCAGCAAATCGTTGATAACAAATTGGGCGAATCAAATAAACAAATGCTCATCCAGTTTTCGCAAAGCACAAAAATAATCAAAGACATTACAGAACGTTTAACAAAATTAGACGACACAAACAAACAGGTTGTTGGCTTTGCCGAGCAACTGCAAAGTTTGGAAAAAATTTTGACAAACCCAAAACAACGCGGAATTTTGGGCGAATATTTTTTGGAAACACTTTTGAAAAATGTTTTTGCGCCGTCACAATATCAAATGCAATATCAGTTTAATGATGGCGCAATTGTTGACGCAGTTGTTTTTGTAAAAGACAAAATCGTTCCGATTGATTCAAAATTTTCTTTGGAAAACTACAACAAAATTGTTGAAGAAAAAGACCAGACACGCCACGAGCAATTGGAAAAACAATTCAAGTTAGATTTAAAAAATCGCATTGACGAAACTTCAAAATACATCAGGCCCAACGAAGGCACAATGGATTTTGCGTTTATGTTTATTCCGGCCGAAGGGATTTATTATGATTTGTTAATCAACCAAGTTGGCGCGATAAAAGTTAATACCCGCGACCTGATTGAATACGCGTTCAAAGACAAGCGAGTAATCATTGTCTCACCAACTTCGTTTTTGGCATATTTGCAAACAGTTCTGCAAGGTTTGCGCGCGTTGCAAGTTGAAGAATCCGCAAAAGAAATTATCAAACGCGTGGAAATGTTGCACAAACATTTAATCAGCTATGAAGATTTTATGAAAAAAGTTGGCAACAATCTTGGCACAACCGTGAACATGTATAATTCCGCGTACAATGAATTTAAAAAGATTGACAAAGATATTGTAAAAATCACAGACGCCGAAAGCCCGATCGACCCAATAAAAATCGACAAACCGCAAATTGAATAAACCACCACACCAATACAAGCGTTGTTGCGAGACGTACGAAATGCAATGCCAGTATTGGTGTGGTGGTAAAAAAACGGGGCAATCTTTGATCACCCCTGAGCATCCCGCTCATCCAGCGTCACCCAAAAGCTGAGTCAGCTTTTGAGTCAATATTGCTTCCTCTTCTTCCGCGGTTTTTCTTTCCGCAACGGCCGCTTCCAACTGCTTCTGTTTTTCCTCCAGCTCGCGCAACAGCCGATCATGTTCTTCTTGCGCGCGTGCCACCTCTTCAATGCTGCGCGCAACCGCTGTTTTCATATCCGAACTGGCAGCATTGGCCGTTGCCACTTTTCCTTCTTTCTCGTTTTTGCTAATACGCGCGCGCCGCAAAGCGAGTTGCGTTTCGCGCAGTTCACTCAACCGACCATTGATGATAGTTGCGTGCGCGCCCTGAAAAAACTTGTTAATTTCGTCAAGGACAATCGCTGGATTGCCGCCGCCATGCACGCTCTTGCGAAAATCAAGAAACCGAAACGTCAGCACCTGTCCGCTGCGCGCACACACCGTGTCAAGCCCCACGATATCGAGCCTTTGCAGCGCAAACTCTTCAATCACCTTCCGCGCGCAAATCGCGCACATGTACGTGTCAATATTGCCGAGCGATGTTTTGACAACATTGATTGTGCTCGGACAAAAAACACATTTTCCCTTGCTGCCGATTGCATCAACCATTTTCCACCTCCTGTGTCCTAAAATTGAACTTTGTATATTATCAATAATGCAAAAGTCTGTCAACAATAAACAAACGCTTGACTATCAGCAAAATCGCCGCTATAATCAACACATATGGCTCACACACATCACGCAATTAAAGACATACGCAAAACAAAGAAGCGCGCATTGCGAAATAAAAAAGTGAACGTGAATGTTAAAAAACTTCGCAAAGACACGCGTTCTGCGATTGAGAAAAACAACAAAAAAAGAGATGACCTTCTCAAAGAAACATTAAAGACGTTAGACAAGGCCGTCCAACGCGGAATTGTAAAAAAGAATACGGCGGCAAGATACAAATCAAGATTAATGAAACTTTACAACAAAAATAAATAGATAAATTAAAAAGCCCCCCCACTACATTGTAGTGGGGGCTTTGTTTCACGCGAGCGGGATAGCGAAATCTTCCCACTCTTCCAGCCCAAAATTTTTGAACATTTCAATCAGCTGTGTAATGTACAGTAGAACGTCCTTAATCGGCAGCGCGTCAAGAAACTCCAGCTGCACACAGAAAAGCCGTTTGCTTTTTCTATGCGCGCGGTAAATTTCCTGAACCATGTTGCTACGGCGTTGCGCTGCGAATTCCTTGCCTATTTCCACTTTCCAATTCAAGCGGAGCTGCTGCGCGATTCCGACCAATTGCAACAGATAATCTCGTGGACAAGTGACCTTACCTTTGCCGCGCTCTGGCCAAGTGTCCTTTGCCGCTGGCATCCATTGCAACAACGACGAACCTTCACACGGATGAAATTCTTGTTCAATCGCCTCCAAGATATCTCCGAGATTAAAATCGTCAAACCGCGCTTTCAACCACGTAACGCCTGCGCCAATATCAAGATGATATGGCCGATCTTGCCCGCTGACGTGAACCGCTTCAACAACCTGCTCATCGCCGTTGACGCGCGGAAATGTCTTCCCGTCTGTCACAAAGTTTTTTTCCGCGTTGTGTACGAAAAAGACAAAACAATCAGCATCAGCGCATTTCAACGTCCGCTCAGCCGCTGCATTAACATCAGCAAGAAACTGCTTTGCCGCGGCAAGCTCGCATTGCCGAATAGCACCGGCATTGTTCAAATCCACCGTACCCCGCGGAATCTTCTCATTGATGACAATCCCGCAGCCCGCTTCAAACAACGTAACCAACGCGCCGCTCAGTGCCGCTTCCTGCGGGTCACCGCCGTGCGGCCCTACAAAAACAATGTTGTTCCAGCCCGGCACATAAACACCGTATTCTCGCCTATTGAAAAGCGATTGCATGGCGCACCTCCATGTGAAAAGTCAAAGAACTTTGTATATTATCACACTATTATATTTCGCTCAATAGAACCTCAAACAACAATTCAAAACTGATATTTTTAGTTTTTAAATCAACATCAATGCCAGCCAACCTAGAATAAATTTCTTTTAACTTTTTCAAATCAAAATTTTGCGCCTGCTGCAACATTTTTTTCGCAACAAACGGATGAAGCTTCATTTGCTGACTCAAAACATCTGCGGTCACTTGTGGATTATTTTCAATCATCAGCTTTGCCTCCAACAGCTGCCGCACTTGCTTGGCAATCATAAAAAACAAATACATTTCTTCTGCGCCATCAGCAAGTTGTTGGTCAAATAATTTTGCTGCAGCACATTTATCTCTGGCGCTTATCGCGTCCAAAAGTTTAAAAATATTTTCCTGCCCACCGGCCCTGACCAACAGCTTGACATCGCTTTTCTCAATGGTTTGCCCCGAACAATAATTTCCCAATTTCGCGATTTCATTTGCCATTTGCCACAAATCCGCGCCAACAATCGCGCACAAATATTCCGCAGCGTCAGTCTTAATGTCACAACGCAGCTTTTTCACTCGCTGAACAACCCAAAAAGTTAGATCGCGGCTTTTTGGCAAAACAAATTCTTGAATTTCAACTTGCCCCTCTTTTTCCAGCTTTTGCAAAGTTTTAAAAATCGCAGAAGTTGTTGCAGGCATTTCCGTTTGCGTAAAAACAATAAAAAACGTTTCTGACAATTTGCCAAAACTGTCTGCAATATATTGTAAAATATCCGCATCAATTTTGGATTTTCGTCTTTCGATTTTCGTAGGCAAAAAATCTTTAAAAACAACCAACTTATTCATTCCAAACAAAGAATTAACTTGCAGTGCGTTTTTAATTTGTCGAGACAGTTCATCTTTGTTGCTCGTAATTTCCAACGCGTCAAATCTGGCAATATTCAATGCGCCATGTTTTTTGGAAAAAGCGTCAATCCAAAACCTGATTTGCTCATGAATGGCAAAATCATTGTCTCCAAACCACAAAAATATTTGTTTTTTCACGTCAGCCATATTGGCTATCTTAACATGCCGCAAACTATTTTGTAAAAAAGACGAGGGCAATTAATGACCAATGACCAAACCCCAATGACCAATTTTGGTAGAAATTTGAATTGGTCATTTTAACATTGGTCATTTATTGGTCATTGGCCATTGGAATTTGGTCATTCTTTCCAACATTGACAACGGCCATCCCCCATGCTATACTAACCTGTCCCTTGAAATAGGAGGCGAAAATGGACAAGCAAGCGCAAATTCTTGCGTTCGCCTCTGAAACGTTTGACGTGGCAGGGGCAAATGGCAACATTCTGATTCTTGGACTTGAAACCCGGCCAGACAGAGACATTGACGCGTTTGCAACTGATGGCAAACAGTACTGCTTTATTGGATTTCGTAAGCATTTCGCACCGAAAATCAAGGCAACAATCGAACAAATCAATGCGCTTGGTCACAGGGCGAAACAACTGCGCTACTCTGGCAATGTGAACATGAAGCGCTTGGCCATCGTTGCCGGCTTGGGTGCGTGGGGCAAGAATTCAATGGTGCTTCACCCGAGGTTTGGGACTCGCCTGCGATTCGGCGCGCTGGAATTGGACATCACGCTTTCAACAGAAGTCCACGACGAGCGCACTATATTCGCCGGATGCGCAAACTGCGATGCTTGCATTCGCGCTTGCCCGTTGAACCTGCTACGACCGTTCGCGTTAACTGAAAAAGAAAAATGCCAAGCCTACCTGGACTTGGACGATCCGACAAAAACACAACGTTGCGACCTTTGCCAGATCGCGTGCCCTCATTAAAATTTAATGGGGGATTTTTTTATCACAAAAATTATTGCAAAATGTTTATGCGGATTTTTGTGACCAACATCGTAGTCAACACCTTTTGCCGCCACATTTTTTGAAAAACTTTTGACAATAAAACTCGTCTTTTCCAAAACTTTTTTTAATTTTACAGGGTCACAAAGTTCATCAATTTTATTATTTTTAAAAAATACAGTTCTTTGCCAAACAAGAATTACGCCAACTCCGCCGGGTTTTAAAACGCGCCGAATTTCACGCAAACTTTTTGACAATTTCGTACTATGCAAAACCCCAACAGAATAAACACTGCCAAACGTTTCGTTTTCAAATGGCAATTCCTCAACATCAGCTTTTCTAAAAACTACCTTGCCTTTAATTTTTTTGTCGGTGAAAATTTCTTTTTTGTTTTGCCGCGCGAATTTAATCGCCTGACCGCTAATATCAATGCCAATAACATTCAATCCTTTTTTCGCCAGATGAATACTATCCCTGCCATTGCCGCAACCAATTTCCAAAATCCGTTCATTTTTGAGTTTGTTTTTTGTTAAAACAGCTAAAAATTTTATCGTCAATTTTGATGGTGTCATTGAAGTTGCCCAATGCGGCATTTTTTTAGCTTTATAACTTTTTATCCAACGTTTCTTTTTCCATTTGGCCATAAATTTTTAAAACTCCGTCTCCATATCCCTCCAATTTTGGCCGACTTTTGTGTCAACGTTCAGCGGCACGCAAAGTTTGTGAATTTTTTCCATTTTTTCATCAATAATTTTCCCGACTTTTTCAACCTCATCTTTGTCAACTTCAAAAACCAACTCGTCGTGCACAGTCAAAACCATTTTTGTCGCTGGGCTTTTCTTTTTCAATTCTTTGAAAACTTCAATCATCGCAATTTTTAACAGGTCAGCGGCAGTTCCTTGAATCGGATGATTGATTGCCATGCGCTCTGCAGCAGCGCGAACTTGCTGAACGCCAGAATGCATTTCTGGCAAATATCTGCGGCGGCCAAACATTGTTTCCACATATCCTTTGGCCGCCGCCAATTCTTTCATTTTTTCAAGATAATCTTTAACTTTATGAAACGTTGCAAAATATTTATCAATAAAATCTTTTGCTTGTTGCCGCGAAATCTTTTTGCGCCACGCCAATCCATGGACGCCCATTCCGTAAATCACGCCAAAATTTACTTCTTTGGCAGCGCGGCGCTGGTCATCAATCACTTTTTCCAACGGCACATTAAAAATTTTAGCGGCCGTCGCCCGGTGAATATCTTCGCCTCGTTTAAAAACGTCCATCATTGTTTCATCTTTTGCCAAGCACGCGATCACGCGTAATTCCACCTGCGAATAATCAGCAGAAATTAGGCGACGGCCGCGCGGCGCAATAAATGCCCGTCGGATTTCGCGGCCTAATTCTGTTTTTACTGGAATATTTTGCAAATTTGGGTCAGAAGAAGATAAACGACCGGTCGCGGTAATTGTTTGATTAAAACTGGTATGTACGCGACCGGTTTTTTTCTCAACCAATTTTGGCAAGGCCTCCAAATATGTGCTCAACAATTTTGAAAGCTCGCGAAACTCAATTATATAATCAATAATTTCATGCTGACCTTGCATTTTTTCCAACTCGCTCGCAGCAGTTGAAATTCCTGTTTTTATTTTTTTCAAACCTTTTTGCGCGATGCCCAATTTATCAAATAAAATTTCTTTTAATTGCAGCGGCGACGCGATGTTAAATTCTTTTCCCGCCAATTTATAAATTTTTTCCTCAATTGCTTTTACGCGTCGCCTTAACTTTTTCGCGAGCTCGTTCAGATATTCGGAATCAATCATAATTCCATTCATTTCAATTTCAGCCAAAACAGAAATTAGCGGCATTTCAATTTCTTCAAAAACCTTCCACAACTTATTTTCGCGCAATTGCGGCTCCAATTTTTCAACCAACCGAAACGCATAATCAGCATCTTCGCAAGAATATTCAGCCACTTTCGCAGGTGACACCAAATCCATTGTTAATTGCTGTTTTCCTTCGCCAATCAAAGCGTTAATCGGAATTTTTTCATGTTTTAATTCGCGAAAAACAACAGCGTCTAATTTGTTCACACGGCTGCCCGGGTTTAGCAAATATGACGCGATCATTGTGTCAAAATACAAACCGCGAACATCAATGTCGCAGCACAATTTTAAAATTTCCATGTCATATTTTATATTGTGTCCGATTTTTTTTATTTCCTCGTTTTCAAGCAACGGCGCCAATTTTTTTATCCAATCTTTTTTGTTTAAAACATACGACGCCTCTCCAACGCGCCAGCAAAAACTCACACCTAATAATGTGGCAGCAAAAACATTCAAACTTGTTGTTTCCGTATCAAA
>JACRDX010000054.1 GCA_016212745.1 Candidatus Falkowiibacteriota bacterium
CTGCGTGCAGCCCGCGCGCAGTTTGCAGGCGGTGCAGTCCCGCACCTGCTGCTTGAGGGCGGGCCAATCTGTCGCGACGGCAGCCTGTTCCGGTTGAGCTGTTGGAATGACCGCTACCGGTACCGTGATTAACTACATTGAATTGTTTGAAAAAACCTACTTGCTCGCTCGCCTGCCTGTGCATACAAAAAATCCAGACCGAGAAATTGTAAAAGCCGCAAAATTGTACTTCTCTGATTCTGGATTAGTTGGAATTTTGGCAGATGTGAACAGTGGCGCCAAATTTGAAAACGCGGTTTTTTCACAACTGCGGCATTTTGGCGAACTACGTTATTTTTCGCTCAAAACCGGCCGTGAAATTGACTACATACTTAATAGCGGCGCGGCGCTTGAGGCAAAAGAAACGCCAACAGAAACGGATATTTCTGAATTAAAACGTTTATCTGAGACAGCTGGCGTAAAAAACTTTCATATCATAGGCAGGCACCCATCTCCAAAATTTGACAACTACATCTGGGGTGGAGATATAAGGTAAAACAAAAAACCCCGCACCACGCGAGGTACAGGGCAAGCCGCCCAGCTTTCGCCGAACGGATTTCAGCACTTATTTATGATATCAAGACACCTTCAGTTTCGACAACCCCGCTCTTGTCTCTTCTATGCTTTCGCTATCCCTCGCTTTTTGTCAAATTGTGGTGTGGATAAACGCAAATACAGACAAAATCTGTATCTTACCTTCTGGCAGTTGTAATTCACCGCTTTCATCAAAAGTCACAATCGCGGCATCTGTAACACGCAAGTCCTTCATCGCTATTGTGAGAGATGCCACTTCTCGCTCCTTGGTTTTCGCGTCATTCAATCCCCAGCAAACCTGAATCAAACCAAGCCCGCCGTCCGCTCGCCTGATGACAAAATCAACTTCTCCTGACTTTCCTTTATAGTAATACAAATCACCGCCGACCCGTTTAAGATGCAAAAATACCGCGTTCTCCAACATCCTGCCTCTGTCTTCGGAAAAACTCATTGACACCGCGTTTGCCATGCCAGTATCAACAGCGTACATTTTCTTGAATGCTTTTTGCGTAGTTTTGAGAGAATAGGAAAACTGTGGCAAATCAAAAAGCAAAAAAGCGTCTTTAAAATATTCAATATAATTCACTGCTGTCTGGCGCGATAAGTTATAGATCCTGCTTAGCGCGACAACAGATAATGTTTTGGCGGAATTGCTAAACAAAAACACGCCCATTTTTTCCAACATGTCTTTGTCGCGCACGTCATACCGCGCTACGATATCTTTTTGCACAATATCATTATAATACTGTTTCAATAGTTCCAAATTATCGCTTAAAACCGCTTCAGGAAATCCGCCGATTTTCAAATACTCGCTGAAATGCTTTGACAAAGCGTCTGATTTTATTACCATGTCTTTCTTGTCCGCAACTTCCACATTATGAAAACTTAAATACTCAGAAAAAGATAGTGGCAAAAGCTGATAAGACAAATGCCTGCCGGACAAAAGCGTTGACAACTCGGAACTTAATAATTTAGAAGAAGAGCCTGTAATAAAAATTTTAAAATGCTCGCTGTCGCGCAGTTTCCGCACAGCTGTCTCCCAATTTTTTATGCTTTGAATTTCATCAAAAAACAAAAACTTTGGCGACCCTCCAAAATATTGTGTATATGTCTCAACCAACTCCTCAATCACTTGCGGATAATTATTTTCCACAAAAAATGGGTCCTCAAAATTAACATACAGCCACCGTCCATCGTCTTTTACTTTTTGCACCAACAACTTCATAACAGACGACTTACCACTACGCCTAGGCCCGACTATATCAACAACTTCTTTGCTTTTTATGTCAACCCTGTCTGTCAATGCGCGCGAAAAAAGCTGGCCTGATTCAGCTGACTTTAACCAAAAATCTATCACTTTTACCAACTGTTCTTTGCTTGTATTAGCCATATTTTAAAATATAGATATTATGTATAAGTATAGTTTAACATAAATCAAGATTATTGTCAAGTATACTTGTGGATAAAAAACATTAAACAATGTTTTAAGTAAAACAAAAAAACAGCTGGGCTTTGGCCGGGCTGTTTTCTTTATCACACGCTTTAACCCTTTTTCCTTTTTACTATAACCTCTACACCACCATTAACATCACCACTATTACC
>JACRDX010000057.1 GCA_016212745.1 Candidatus Falkowiibacteriota bacterium
AACGTCAAAAAACTCATTGCCAGTGCCGTACAAAATAGTTTTGCGGATAGCTTTTGTTAATTCTTCCAGCGGGACATCCAAAGAAAATTTGTATTTTTTCGCGACCATTTCCAAAACTCGCCAATAAGCTTTTTGGTTTGCAAAAATTTTTACCCACGGCTTAATGCCACCCTGCGCGATTGTCAATTTTCCATTTGCAAAAATCAAATCTTCATCAATTTCCTGTTTCACGCCCAAACCGCTGCAAACAGAACACGCGCCAAACGGCGAGTTAAACGAAAAGCTGCGCGGCTCAATTTCTGGCAGTTCAATATTACAAACAGGACAATGATAATATTGATTAAAAGCAAAATCACCCGGCTTGTCAGAGCGATTGATAATAATTGTCCCGTCGCCCAAATCAGCCGCGACTTTAATCGCTTCTTGCAATTGTTTCTTGGTTTCTTGTTCACCGTCCAACAAAACGCGGTCAATAACAACTTCAATATTATAAATAGTTTCCGCGCTGAATCGCATGTCCCGGCTGTCAATCAAATCACTCACCTGTCCATTGATGCGCACCTGAAAATAGTCCGCCTTATAAAGCGCGTCCAAAACTTTGCGCGAAACGCCTTTTTGTTCACGGACAATCGGCGCCAACACCGCGACATTCACCAGTTTACGGCTGCCATTGTTTTTTTGCTTGCCCGCAGAAGAGGCGGGCCACTGCCAAATCTGCTCAACTATCTCGTCAACGGTCTGGCGGCCGACTTCTTTGCCGCAAACTGGGCAATGTGGATGTCCGATACGACTAAAAAGCAAGCGAAATAAATCATAAATTTCAGTAATTGTTCCGACGGTTGAGCGCGGATTCCTAGACACAGATCGCTGGTCAATAGCAATTGTTGGAGACAATCCTTCAATATAATCAACGTCTGGCTTTTCTTTAATTTCTAAAAATTGCCGCGCGTACGAAGACAAACTTTCCAAATACCGGCGCTGGCCTTCTGCGTAAATCGTGTCAAACGCCAATGATGATTTTCCAGAGCCAGAAACACCGGTCACCACAACCAGTTTATTGCGAGGAATTTCAATGTCAATGTTCTTCAAATTATTCGCTCTTGCCCCGCGAATAATAATTTTTTCTGACATAAAAAATGGAAGTTGTTACTTGTCGTCCATAGCATTTTGCGACGGACGATAATTCAACTCCCATTATATGCACATAACTTATTTTTTGACAATAGTCACCGCCTAAAATTATTTATTTTGCTATGCACTCGCCCCACCCGATAACCGCTGTATCGCATTTAAACCCATCTGCGCAATGTTTGTCTTCTTTACAAGAACTACCAGCAATACCTGCCGAGCAAATTGTAGCGTCCGGCTCTTTACAACCCGCGCATGGGACACATACATATTGGCATTGATTATCATCTTTACAACCATGCCCGGTCGCAAATTTATTATAACAGGTCAGCTCGTCTGTCACCGTGCCTTTTATACATCCTTCAAAATCAGAACTGTTAGGAATCGCAGAATTAAACCCTTTTGGATCTGTCTTACAGAAATATTTTCCTATTGCGCAAAATTGTGCGTTAGTACAATCAGTATCACTATTGCACTTGACTGTTGTTCCACTTTTACCAGTCATTAAAGTACAAATTCCTTTGCTATTACATTTAAATCCTGCGGCGCACAGACCTGGATCGGTCTCATACGTATAGCCCGCTATAAAATTACTGCCGGTATATTTTCCACACGCGTGTCCTTCCAATCCTGCTGAACAATATCCTAACATTGTTGAACCAACTTGCGCGCCAGCGCAAACAACCTTATTCCCAGCGTCATCATTTGCCTCACAACAACTTGACAATGAATCTTCTAATTTGCAAGTTCCAACTCCATTTTCGCTTACTGGACCTGCTTTGCCATTGGAACAAAATCCAATCGCGCCACCGCCCCAACAAGCCGCGGCCTCAATTATCGGGCAGCACTTACCGCTTCCGCATTGTGTATCTTCTTTGCACATATCTCCGTTTTTCAACGCTGGACCCGCTTCAACGCACACGCCAACATTTTCCTCCGCGCATGTTTCGCCCTCTGCCAAAAGTTCGGAAAGAGAATAAGCAGTCGCCGCGCCAGCAACAGCAACCACGCACCCCCCCAAATTAGTCGCGCACATAGCAGCTACTTTCAATGTTCCTTTGGCTGTCCATTTCAAAATTATCCAGCCAGCCCTCGCGGTAGTTGACAAGATGGTAGCCATTGCCCCAGAACTAACAAGTCCAGCCGAACCAATAGCAACAACAGGAAAGGCCAGCGCAGCAGCCATAATGGCAGTGCATGGTCCGGTTTTATCCATTTTTTCAGCTGGAAAACAAATTCCACCGATCGCGTGGCAAGCATGACTATTTCCCGGCTCGGTTTTATTAACACAACAAGCGCTGCCTAAAGTTGTTCCGCTTTGACATTCTACAAACGGCACTTCTTTCCACCCTGATTCACATTTAGAGCCAGATGCCATTTTCAACGAGATTCCCTGCTTGCAACACGCCACGCCCCCTGGAGGTACCATTGGCATAGTAATTGGTTTCATTTTAATCAATGCCGGATTTATTGTGTTAAAAAGCATGTAAGAAAACAAAATTAAAACTAAGCCAGTCACGGCCGCGATTCCATATTGTTTAGCAATTGTTGTTTTATTTGGGTCACCGCCGCTTGTCATGTACAAAAACCCTCCGACCATTACCATCAGCGCGGCAAATCCCGCGCCAAACGCCATTGCCACGTTAAACACAGTTATCAAATAATCACCAATGCTTTTCACTTGTTTTTTTCCGCCAATTTCGGTTGATAAACTTATAGGCGTGCCCTTTGCGTAACATTCGCCCTTTCCATCAGCCCCAGCGCCAGCTACCCATTCGCCCCCATTTTTTTCACAAGATTCTTTTGTAAATTCCGCAAAACCTCCGATGCCGCCTTCTACCGTGCAATATCCAATTCCTGTTTTTGGATCTTTTTGCCCGCAAACTCCAGCCGTACATTCTTCATCCTTTTTACACGTACCTCCAGCCGCAATTGACCCTGCTGTAATGCATTTACCATTGCCTGCCGCGTCAATTCCTCCACAAATTAAATTGTTTAAACAATCCTTGTCAGCCTTGCATGCTCCTGCCGCAGGACCAGCGGACGTAGGACAGCTTCCAGCCTGCCACGAAATAGAAGCTGGATCATCTCCGCCAAGCGCCAAACAAGCAACATACGTTATATCGCTCATAATTCCTCCGCCGCTAAGCTGCGTGCAACATCCAACCGGGTCTTTAGCGCCTTGCGCGCATTTCGCGTCAATAAAATAATTACCCGGCCACTGCGGAGGCGATACTGGAGCGCAAGTATCAAAACCCTTTCCGGTCTTAGCCTTGCAATCTTCATTTGTTTTGCACAAACTATCTATGCTAGAAATTTGCGCGCACGCTCCTTCGGCCGGTATGCGCGTCACCGTCTTGCCGTTTGCATCAACTTTTTTTATCGGAGTGCCTTTTTTCACAACGCACATTTCACCACTCGCGCAATCACTGTCGGCAGTACACCCAGATACACAATAATTTTCTCCGGCATAGGTATAATTTGATTCTCCGGCATCATAGTCACAACCAAACTCCTTATCCGTAGCGTCTGTTGCTTTGTCAAAAAATCCAGCATCAGCGAAAAAATATGGAGCAAATAAAAATCCAACTACCAAGGATAACGCGGCGCCGGCGAAAAATATTTTATTTATTTTTTGTCTGACTGATTTCATATTTATTTAAAATATCCAAAATAATTTTTTCCAAAACGTCAGCCGGCCCCGCGCCACTTATTTTTTGATTATTAATAAATAAAGTAGGCGTACCTTTTACTCCCAAAGTTTCCGCGTCTTTAATATCATTGTTAATCAATCCTAATTTCAACTTTTTTTCCAAACATTGCGTGAACAAAAAACTGTTCAAACCAACCTGCTGGCTGATTTTTACCAAATCAGTAGTTTTCAACTCGCTTTGTTTTTGAAAAAGCTTGTCATGAAACTGCAAAAATTTACCCTGCTCTTGGCTGCACCGCCCTGCCAACGCAAAAGTCAAAGATTCTTCCGCCACGACCGGATAATCTCTCCAATAAAAACGAATTTTATCCTGATATTTAATTAACAATGGTCGCAAAACAAAAAATTCTTTATAGCATTGCGGACAACGGAAATCTCCAAATTCAACAATTGTTATTATTGGTTTTTCAGCGCCCCATTGCGGACTTTGTTTATTTAACAAAATCGCCTTCAACGCCTCCATATCTTCACTTGTCGCATAACCAAGCAATTTTGCCGCTTCTTCTGGATGCGCTTTAAAATAAAAATACCAGCGCCCCACGCACGCGCTCGCAGCGATTAGCAAAATCAAAACAACAACCGCGACAATCCAAGTCCACTTTCGTTTTTTCATTATTTGTTGTTCCACCATGTTTCTATTTTACCACATCCATTGACAACAACAAAATAGAATGCTACACTACTCACAAGTCTTATGAAAAACATTATTCTTATCGCAGAGGTAGTTATCGCAATTTTACTGATGGTCAGTATTTTATTGCAGGGTCGCGGAGCAGGACTTTCCGGCGTATTTGGCGGTTCAAGCGCTGTCTACAGAACAAAACGCGGAATAGAAAAATTTCTTACAATCTTTAGCGTCGTTTTATTTATAATCTTCGTAGGACTCGCAATTACGAGCCTTATACTTTACTAAAATTTAAGCGGATATCGGCCGCGGTATCGATGCCCGTTTCGGTTAACGTCAGGCGGCATTCGTATTTTTTACGAAAACCGAAAACCGTGTACCGAAACGAGCTTCGAAACCGATTGTCGAATTCCGATTTTTTCCTCTTGTGTTTTTCACAACTTTCTTAACGGCACTTCGGGCAAAGCTCAAAAAAATCTCGCAACAACGAGACCCGATCAGATTAAAAAAAAAATCTGACCAACACGACTTGCGATTGGTTCAATCAGTCGTAGCAAAAAAACAACGAGCCTTGCCAAAGTGGCGACAACTAAAATACTTTAAAAAAACATTATTGCCAATTGAAAAAATAATTGTCGGAATTTTCACGTTTTGCATTTTTATCAGCGCAATTGGTTTGCTCGCAAGTCTTTATTTGCAATACTCAACTTTGGTACCAGCTGACGGCGGAGACTACACAGAAGGAATCGTAGGCAGGCTTCAATTTATCAACCCAGTACTTTGCCCGAATAACGAAGCTGACTCTGACATTTGCTCTTTAATTTTTTCCGGACTTTTCCGATACGACCCTGCCAAAGGCATTGTGCCAGATATTGCTGATAACTACGAAATCAGCGCTGACCAGAAAACCTACACCATTTACTTGAAACAAAGCGCGCTTTGGCATGACAAACAAAAAGTGACGGCTGATGACGTGTTGTTCACAATAGAAAAAATAAAAGACCCAAACACGAAAAGTCCGCTGTATTTTGGATTGAACAATGTTAAGGCGGAAAAAATAACTGATTATTCGCTGCGCTTAACGCTAAACGACCCATACGCTCCATTTTTGGAAAGCTTAACGTTCGGCATTTTGCCAAAACACATTTGGCAAAATATTCCGGCGCAAGAATTTTTTACCAGCAAATATAATTTGGAACCAATCGGCTCTGGGCCGTTCAAATTTGGCGGCGCGGAAAAAGACGCGAACAAAACAATAATTAAATTTACGGCCGTGTCCTTTAAAAATTTTTACATTGCCGCGCCGCACCTTGATGCCCTACATTTTAAATTTTACGGCTCTTATGACCAAACAATTGAGGCCCTAAACAACAAAAACGTGGAAGGAATCAGCTATTTGCCAAAATATTTTGAAGATAAAATTACTAATCACGGCGCTCTTAATTTTCACCAACTGCAATTGCCGCAATACACAGCGTTATTTTTAAACGCCCAAAAAGCTCCGTTGCTTGGTTACCCAAAAATTCGCCAGCTTCTGGCGCAGACAATTGATAAAAATAAAATTATCAATGATATTCTCAATGGCGAAGCAATAGCAATAAACGATCCATTATTTTTCAGTCAACCAAAATTAACGGCTAAAAAATACGACTATAATCTGGCTGCTGTAAAAAGCGGGCTAAACGACATGGGTTGGAAATTGGCAGACTATAAAAAAATTGACGAGAAATATCCGTTTCGAGTTCGTTCAAAAAATAAACAATACATGAATTTTGTTATCACAACAATCAACCAACCGGAAAATATCGCGACAGCTGAATTAATAAAAAATTCATGGCAAGCGCTTGGCATAAAAACTGACTTGGAAATTTTCAATGCGGCCGATTTGTCTGAAAAAATAAAAAATCGCGACTATGAAATTTTGCTATACGCAGAAATATCTGGCTTTGACCCTGACCAATACCCGTTTTGGCATTCATCGCAGGCGAAATATCCGGGATTGAATTTGTCTTTATACCAAAATCCAAATGCTGACAAACTTTTGGAAGATGCCAGAAAAACAGCAGACCAAAAAATACGCGCTGCCAAGTATGCTGCGTTCCAACAAATTTTGACGAATGACGTTCCTGCGATTTTTCTATTTTCTCCAACGTATACTTATCCGCAAAATAAAAAACTGCTTGGCTTTGATGTTGAAAATATCATTTCGCCGGCAAACAGATTCTCAAACGTAGCCGAATGGCATGTTAATTTAAAAAGAGAACTTTAATTAAATCGGATGTCGGTTTCGGCGGCATCGAAGCTCGTTTCGTTATCCGTCCAACGTTGACCGAAACGTACATCGACACCGCAACCGAACGATATCAAATTCAAATTTATGGAACCACAAAAAAGAACACAAAAAAAATTCGTCAGACGAAGATTTATTAGACGACCGGCCGTCGTCCACCAAGGGCGGACTATGGCCGGCAAGCCAACCGCGCAAGCGCCAGCCGCAACCGGGCCAGTTTTAAAAATAATGGTTCTTGGTGGGCTTGAAGAAGTCGGACGAAACATGACTGTCATGGAATATGCCAATGACATTATTATCATTGACATGGGTTTGCAATTTCCAGAAGAAGACATGCCTGGCATTGATTACATTATCAATGACATTTCGTATTTTCGCGGCAGAGAAAAAAATATCCGCGGCGTGATTATCACGCACGGACACTATGACCACATTGGCGGAGTTTCGCATTTGATTCCAAGGTTGGGCTATCCAACAATTTATACTGCTCCATTGACTGCGGCCATTTTGAACAAACGACACGAGGAATTTGACAGAAAAAACAAACTGGCGATTCAGCAGGTAAATCCTGACAAAGACAAAATACAACTTGGAAAATTTAGCATTGAATTTTTTCGCGTGAACCACAACATTCCTGACAGCATGGGTCTCGCGGTGACAACTCCGGTTGGAACTGTCGTGCACACTGGCGACTTTAAAATTGATTTTTCGCCGGTGAATGATAAACCTATTGATTTGACGCACATTGCGATGATTGGCAGCCGCGGAGTTTTGGCGTTAATGTCAGACAGCACTGACGCTGACTCGTTTGGCCACCAAATTTCCGAAGGCGACATTGGCGAAGATATTGAAAAAATATTTGCTCGCGCGCATGGCAAAATTATTGTCGGAACATTTGCCTCATTAATCAACCGCGTGCAACAATTAATAGACATGGCAGTAAAATTCAATAGAAAAATCTATCTTGACGGCCGCAGCATGAAATCAAATGTTGAGACCGCGCATGGCGCTGGATATTTAAAAATCAAACCAGGAACGCTTGTTGAAGAAGATGAAGCAAAACGATTGCCGCCGGAAAAATTGGTAGTTGTCGGAACTGGCGCGCAGGGTGAGGAAAACGCAGTACTTTCAAGAATTGCCAGCAATGAACATAAATTTTTGAGCATCAACCGCGGAGACACAATCATATTTTCGTCATCGGTCATACCTGGCAACGAAAGAACCATTCAATCGTTGAAAGACACTTTTTGCAAACAAGGCGCAAAAGTTTTTCACTACAAAATGATGGACATTCACGCGGGCGGTCACGCAAAACAAGAAGATTTGAAATTAATGTTGCGATTAATAAAACCAACATATTTTATTCCAATAGAAGCAAACCGCTTTATGCTTGAGGCGCACGCGAATTTGGCGAAAAAAGTCGGCGTGCCAGAGCAAAATATTTTTGTGGCAACCAATGGTCAGGTGATTGAATTTTTCAGACACGGCAAGGAAGTTGTCGGCAAATTAACAAAGCAGCAGATTCCCACTGAATACATCATGGTTGACGGACTTGGCGTGGGCGATGTTTCAAACATTGTTTTGCGCGACCGCAGAATGATGTCTGAAGATGGTATGTTTGTCGTCATCGCGACAGTTAAGCGCCGCAGCGGCGAGCTAATTGGCAGCCCTGACATTATTTCCCGCGGGTTTGTTTATTTGAAAGAAAATAAAAGGTTGATTGAAGAAGCCAGACGTTTGGTTAAAAAAATCTGCATAGACAAAAGTCCTGATTCGCCAGCAGATTCCAATAACATCAAAAACAAATTGCGCGAGCAAGTCGGGTCATTCTTGTACAAAAAAACCAAACGCAGACCAATGGTTTTGCCAGTGGTTATTGAGGTTTAACGTAGAGACGAGATATATCTCGTCTCTACCGAAGACAACCCTGAAATTCAACTGAGGTTGTTTTTTATTATCTAATTTTAGACAAAAGTGCATACTTATGCATAGATTACTTGGCAATTTGCATAGATTTGATATAATCTACCTATATGAAATCTGATCTATTATCAATCAATCAGGCCGCAAAATTGATAGGGGTGTCAATTGATACACTGCGCCGTTGGGATAAGTCCGGAAAATTTTTGGCGATTCGCAAACATCCAACTGGCAACAGGTATTATCGGAAGGCAGACATAGAATTATTTCTGTCAGATTTATATCGACTGGCAAAAGATTGGTGTTCTAATGAAAAAGGAGTAGAACCAGCTTCTGAATTTTATTGTCCTTCAAGTGATGTTTTTCAAGCTCGTCTATCAACTTTTGATCGGCAGCTGGCCAAAATCAAAGGGATAGAAAAAATTTATTCCTTGGTGGTCGCAATCGTTGGCGAAATCGGTAATAATTCTTTTGATCACAACCTTGGTAATTGGCGCGATGTGCCGGGAATTTTCTTTGGCTATAATCTAGCGAACCGCCAAGTGATTTTGGCTGACCGCGGACAAGGAATATTAAAAACGCTGAAAAGAGCAAGGCCTGAATTAGCCAGTCATGCAGATGCCCTAAAGGTTTCATTTACGGAAATAGTTTCAGGCAGAGCGCCCGAAGCGCGAGGAAACGGTCTAAAGTTTGTTAGAAAGGCGGTGGTAGATAATCCAATGAAATTATTTTTTCAAACAGGCGACGCTGAATTATATTTAAATTCTGGGGATGAAGAGTTAAATATTAATCAAACAGGAAAAAGCATACAGGGTTGTATATGTTCAATAAATTTTTAAATGGAAAAATATGAAAGTTGACTTAAGCAAATTTGGGTTAGTTCTAAGTTCAAGACAGTCGGGGCTTGAGGCCAGAAAAGCGTTTTTGTATCGGCTACTGGATCTGAAAAAAAATGAAAACATTGAAATTGATTTTAGCGGGGTGAGTTCATTCTCTCCTTCATGGGCCGATGAATTTTTAACGCCGCTGGCTGCTCAGTTGGGAAACAGGCTGGTAATGTTGCCTAGCGATAATCTTTCGGTGCAGGCAACACTTAAAATTTTACAGGAAGCTAATGAGCAGACATTTAGATTCAAGAAGTAATTTGATTAAATTTAGTCTGTGATCTGTGATCTGTG
>JACRDX010000059.1 GCA_016212745.1 Candidatus Falkowiibacteriota bacterium
ATTTAATCGCGGCGAAACGCAAGTACTTTCAAGTGTCACACTTGGCGCGCCAGGCGATGAGCAGGTTTTGGACGGAATGGAGGTCGTTGGCAAGAAAAAATACATGCACCATTACAATTTTCCGCCGTTTTCAGTTGGCGAGGCCTCGCCAATGAGAGGTGCGGGCAGAAGAGAAATTGGTCATGGCGCTTTGGCTGAAAAAGCGATCGTACCTGTTTTGCCAGACCCAATGGAATTTCCATACACAATCCGCGTTGTGTCAGAAGTGCTTGGTTCAAATGGCTCCAGCTCAATGGCATCAACTTGCGCGTCAACTTTGGCGTTAATGGATGCTGGCGTGCCAATTAAAAAACCAGTAGCAGGCATTGCAATGGGGCTTGCTTCTGACGCAAAAGGAAAATACAAAATAATCACAGACCTTCAAGACCTGGAAGATGGTATTGGCGGCATGGATTTTAAAATCGCAGGAACGCGCGACGGAATCACGGCCGCGCAAATGGACACAAAAACAAACGGCCTTTCATTGGACATTATTAAAGACACGTTGAAACAATCCAACGCGGCGCGTCTGCAAATTTTGGATAAAATTGAACAAACAATCAGCGCGCCGCGGCCAGAACTGTCGCCATACGCGCCACGAATTATTACTTTGCACATTAATCCTGACAAAATCCGCGATGTCATTGGACCGGGTGGCAAAATCATCAATGAAATTATAGACAAAACAGGCGTACAAATTGACATTGAGCAAGACGGCTCTGTTTTTATCACCAGTGCCAATGCTGACAATGCTGCAAAAGCCAAGGATTGGGTTATCAGCCTGACAAAAGAAGTGGCTGTTGGAGAAATTTATACTGGAAAAGTTTCACGGCTTTTTGACTTTGGCGTTATGGTTGAAATTTTGCCAAAAACAGAGGGGCTGATTCATATTTCTGAAATTTCCAATCAACGAGTTCGCGATGTCCGCGATGTATTCAAAATCGGGCAAGAAGTGACGGCAAAGGTCATTAGCATAGACGAAAAAGGTCGTGTCAATTTATCCGTAAAACAACTCAAAAAATAAAAATGCGTCTTTTGCTTCCTCGTAAATTTATTCTATCGTTTATCATAGGGGGCCTCATTGTGGGGCTTTCCCTTTTTGTTTTGATAGCAAAACAACCTGACACCTTAACTGCCTATGTGCCAAAAGAAAGCGATTTTTATGTTCACTTCAATCCCTCTATCCTGACACAAATCAGACCGGAGATTCGTAATCAGCTTGAAATGTTTGCCAATAAAACGCTGGAGATTAAACTGGCTGACTTGGCGCAATATCATGAAGCTGGAATTTTTTACTATAAAAACAACTATTTTATAATCACGCCAACTACAAAACAAACTTTTAGCAAACCCGCGGCCGACAATACTTTCAAAAAACCACTGCGAATTTTTGATTTTTCTCAATTTCAACTATACCTGAACAAGACACCAAATTTTCTTGCGAACTTTGTTGACCCGACAAACAAAACAACGACACTTTATGGCAAAATAAATAAGGGCTCGCTTTGCCTATACGGTTCTGCGCCAAAACTTCTTAAAAAGAACGCTGCGTTCATAGCAGACAACGCAATTTTAGACAAAAAAATCAGCGCAAATGGGGTTTTGCTGAATAAAACTTTAGCGCAACCAACAAATCAACTGGCTCAATCGCTTGGTTGGTTATTTATTAACAATCTGGCCGGCCCGCTTGAAGTCCAAATCGCGCAAAACAATGATTTTATTATTGGCTTTGACTCAAACTCAAACGATATTGCTAAAATTAAACAAATTCTTTCGTTATTTTATCCAAAAGAAATTAAACTGGCTTTGCCAGATTCAACAACTGCTACCCATCTTATTGCAGATTCAAATATTTTTACTGAAAAACAGACAATGGTTAATGGTTTGCCCAGTTCAACCTTAATGTTTGGCTCCATAGAAGTGCTCCATTTTTTGAAAATTAATCAGAAGACCTTTATTGCAAACAATCCTAAACTATTAAATTCTATTGCCAGCCAACCAATATCAACCGCCAGCAAAGTTGACATTTATTATAAAAGTTTCAAATTTACATTTGATTATTTAATCTGTGGAAAACTCCGCGTTTGTATAGACTAGTCTAGACAAACGCTGTGGATAACTTATCAACAATCCACATAGTTATCCACAGCTTATTGTCTGTTCATTAAAATTATGCTATAATATTTATGTGAGGGATTCAAACTGATACCTCGCAAAGCCCTGTTTGTTCTTTTGCAACACAGCTGTCTTCCTCTTGCGGTTTGGGCTGGCCAGACCGTTGGATACAAAAACAAAAACAAATACAGATAGCGCCTCCTCCACGAGGACAACTATCAGAAGATGGCAACAGACTGACACTCACTTCGTCAGCTCTGCTGGTCGCCAGCGACCAATACTTTGTCCCGCCCATGCCGGGGCAATCCTCATAGCGGGCATCCCCGCACAACAACGTTGTAAATCGGGCCCATGTCCGCTTTTTTTATTTACAAAACGGCTACTAATTACAAATCATTACAAATGTTACGAATCTACGAATACTGCTGACGTTGTGTTATAATATAGACACAATGATATGGAATTCAAAAAGGAGAAAACGGCTTTTCTAAAATATTTAGAGCATAATTTGAGCCGGAGCCAAAAAACTTTGGAAACTTATGATTTATATCTAACTCGTTTTTTTAATTGGCTGGCAAAAAACAAAATTTCATCGCTCACAAAAATTAACAAACAAACTATACAAAAATATAAGGCATGGCTAAGAACAATAACATTTGGCAATAATAAAAAATTTAGCGCAAAAACTTTTAATTATCATTTAATCGCCTTGCGAATGCTGTTTGTTTATCTTCGTCGCAGCGACAAAAAAGTTTTTGCGCCAGAACAAATTGAGCTTATCAACCAACCAAAAGCAAGGCCAATATTTTTAACAAACAAAGAGCTTGCCAATCTTTTGGAAGTATCAATTAATAAAACGGCAAATAGCATTAACAAACAACCAATTCAATTGCGCGACAAAGCTCTCTTGGAATTTTTGTTCGCGACTGGATTGAAAATTTCAGAAATTATTAAATTGAAAAAAGCAGATCTGAAACATTTTAAACTTGGGCAGCAGGCAAATTTTTGGTTAAATAAATACTTGGAAAAACGCACGGATAAATCACCGTTTTTGTTCATCAGCTATGACCGCGCGAGCAGTTCCAGAACCAAGGCACAACCAACAGCGGCCGCGTTGACGCCAAGGTCATTGCAGAGAATCGTCCACAAATGTTCAATGCTGGCTGGTTTAATGAAAAAAGTGACGCCGCAAATTATACGCAATACTTTTGGCTTGAGATTGTTAAAAAATGGAGCAACAATCAAAGAAGTGCGCGCGGCAATGAATTTTGAATCAGATCTCGCCGCGCGCTCGTATATTGAAGCATTGAAAAAAAGTTTAAAATCAATTATACTCTAACAATTCAATTCGTGTCCCCATAATCAGCCTTCCCCGCCCGACTCGCCCGTGACCCCGTAGTTCAACGGATAGAACAAGAGCCTTCTAAGCTCTGGACCAAGGTTCGATTCCTTGCGGGGTCATAGACGAGTCTGGCGGGCGGGTAAGCTGGATATGTGGGTTCTCGCCCGTCGGGTGACCACCCTGCTGGTGGGATTCCAAGCGGGGACACCATCGTAAAAAATTTTCAATTTACAATTATCAATTTCCAATGATGGAACAAGAACCGCCTAAATGGCGCGTTTTTTTGTTTGAATTGACTAAATTTTATATGTATCTGCTAACATATCCAATAACTGAAAAGGGGGGATTGTCATGTGGAATGTGCATTTGGTGATGAGTTGGAGTGACTACGTTTGGACGGGCTTGGGAATTGCGCTCGTCATTCTCAGCATCGTGTTGCTGGTGAGACACACCATCCGAGGTGGCCAAGGAGGGGCAAAGGGTCCTAATGCCAGGAAATAGGACTTGCATCGCCATGTTCGCTGTGGAACTTTAACAAAAACGAAGGGGGATAGCATGAGCAAACTGATTATTCGGGTTGGAAGCGGAGGAGATGGTCAGTACTTTGCCAGCCGGAGTTTCGCTGGCATGGACATCAACTTTGACCCGCGGGGAATGGTGTTCAAACTCATGCAAAACGACGACGAGGACATGCCGGCGTTCGAAGAACGCGTTCGGCAGGAAGCTCGACGTCGCGGCATTAGCCACGTTCATCGCCTCGACGATTGACACGATGGACAGGACACACGTATTTGCTCGGGCGCGGCTCAAAGAACTGCGCCCGTTTTTATTCTCCCGATTTTTATTTGCCGCGGCCAGTTGAATTTGTTAAGATATATACGTCGCTACCAATTACGTATCTGCTACGTATAAACTACGAATCTCTTCATGCTCTTATTTGTATATTCGTAGACAATTCGTAGTAAATCCGTAATTCGTATCGCGTATTCGTAGTATGTGCATAGGAATTCCGCAAAAAGTTTTGGAAATTAAAGATAAAATGGCACGAGTGCAATCTGGTGACCATGAGCATTGGCTGGATATTTCAACAATTGACGACACGGTTTGCGTTGGCGATTATTTATTGAGTTATCAAGGCGCAGCGATAAACAAAATCGCGGCAGACACCGCACGCGAAGATTACGACACACTGTCATTTCGAACCCTTAAAAAGGGTGAGAAATCCCTTGGTAAAAATCCTCACGAGGGATCTCTCCCTCACGATGTGGGGTCGAGATGACACCGAACCGACCGCTAATTATATATAATCATGTTAGGCGAACAACCAACTAACAACCAAGAACGAGAACGCGTGGAAGCTGGCATACGAATGGCCGCTATTTTTGGTTGCGCGCCCGCGCAAATGAAATTGTGCGGACGCAAAAATAAGGAAACGCCGCAAACTTTGCAGGATTTTTTAGCAAAAAAAAGCGGCGTTGATTTTGCGCGGGCGCGCGAAGTTTTAGAGAATTTTGAAGCTGCAACAGAATATTATAAATTAATTGCCACGGCAAATAATATCCCCGACCATTTTGACGAGCGAGTTGTTGAAGCATATTGGATTGGAAATGATTTATTGAAAAACGTTCAGCCAGATGATATTAAAAAAATGATTTTGGAAAAATTTGTTGGCGCAAAAATGATGACACAAGAAGACGCAGAAGCGCGAGTCGCGCAATTGCCAGCAGACATTGTTGCGCACCACAATTTTCATGTTTTAACATTGGGCGCAGCAAGCGCAGAAGCACGGCAAGTCGCAGGATTGTATGAATTATGCAGCGTGAACTTTGGGACAGTTGTAAATATCGCGGACGATAAAGTTACAACAAAATGCAAACCAATTATTTTGCAAGACGGAAAGTTTAAACTGGGCAATGTTGAGGTTGAAAAGCAAATCAACTGGGACAAAAATATTGTGCCGGAAATAAAAAATGGAGACAGCGTTTGTTTCCATTGGAATCAAGTTTGCAAAAAATTAACAGCAGAACAACAGCAGAATTTGGAATATTACATACGATAATCAATCAATGCACCGCGCAGGTAATGCACGGATCAAACGCGCGGATAAGTTTTTCGAGCTCTCGCCTCAATTCATCGGCCGAGAGTTTTTTAGTTTGATTCATCAACGCGGAAAATTCAACTTGCAATGCCGCAAGATTTATTTGCGTCGGCGGAATAATATTATAATTTGCAATCGTTAAATCCGGATTCAAAATCACTTGGTGGGTGAGTGTGCCGCGCGGCGCTTCCAACGACGCGGCGCCGCTTTGTTGTTTTGTAATTTTTTTCGGAGCTTGCGCAATTACGCGCTCCATTTCTTTACCTTCCAATTTTTCAATAAGTTTTATTGACTCTTCAAGAAAATGTAAAACCTCAATTGCTTGCGCCAAGTTGTTGCTAAACGGATTATGAATATTAAAATTATATTGTCCAAAAAATTTGCGCGCGAGCGGATTTAATTTATCGTGCGCGAGCGCGAGACGCGCGAGCGCACCGACTTTAATCGGGCACGCATTAACAATTCCAAATTTAGTTGTTGAATTTTTATCAATAATTTCTGTAATATTCGCAACGAATTTTGAATAATATAGCGGATATTTATTTTTTGGCGAATCAATTGTCAAAAATTCCAAGTCCGTTGAAACATCGGCGTAGTTGAATCCTCCAAAAAGCTCCGCCAAATTTACCGCCTCATCTAACACATCATAAATTTTTTCCTTAATCTCTGACAACTCGCCTATTTCAGGCGGTTTGATAAAACCAGCCAACCCGGTATTTGTTGGAAACGCGTCAGAGCCAGCGACAACCCTTAAAACATTGTCTGCCAATCTTTTTAAATTCAGCATCAAATGAAATTCAGCCGGATATTTTGTTGATAATTCAATTGAACCTTTTAATCCAGCGTAATCTGGCAATACCAAAAAGAACAAATGCATCAAATGACTTTTAATCATCTGTCCGCACATCAAAAGCTCGCGCAGCAAAATCACTTCGCTTGTGATTTTGATTTTTAGCGCGTTTTCTATCGCAGCCCATGAGCAAAGATTGTGCGAAATCGGACAAATTCCGCAAACGCGCGAGTTTATAAATGGCGCTTGGATATAAGTTTTTCCAACAAGCAACTGCTCAACCAATCGTTCACTTTCTTCAACCTTAAAACTTGCAACTCGCTCTTTCAAATCAACCCGTAATGTTCCATGTCCTTCTATTTTAGCGGTATAGTCCGGCGGAGCAATATTAATTTTTGGAGAATCAACAACTGTGCCTTTTATTTTTTGCAAAAACGTTTTGAACGTTTCAATGTCTGGCGGACAACCCTGAATTTTCTCATCAACTTTGATAAATTTTTCAATTGGTTCTAAAAATTCTGATTTTATTTTATAATCATCTCCGTAAATGTTTTTTGCTGCGGCCTCGCGTTGCTCGGCCGACAACCCGTAAAAAACATTTCCTGTAATTGCGCACGCGCCAAGCGCCACCACGATTTTTGAAGTCGCACGAATTTTTTTCAACAGTTCAACGTGAGCAGATGTCGTTGCTGCGCCTTCAACAAACGCAACATCAAAATCTGCCATTTCCGGCTCTTGAAGCAATCGCCAGTTTGTAATTTCAAAATCCTGAAACAAATCTGCCAAAGATTCATCCAAAGAAAGCAAATGAAATTCGCAGCCTTGACAGCCAGTCAAATCAAACATTGCGATTTTGGGTTTATTTGTCATAATTTATTGGGTCTTCGCCGCCTTTTGAAAATGGATTGCATCGCAAAATGCGCCAAATCGCCTTGATTCCACCGCGAATCACGCCATACTTTTTTATTGTCTGATAAGCGTATTCTGAACAGGTTGGATTAAACCTGCAATAACCAAACAGAAAGCGCTTTTTAAACCAGCCATGGTCAGGCGACAATGTTTTTTGGTACAAACGAATCAGCCAAAGAACTATTTTGCGAACCATAATTAAATTTTATTTGGTTTTAAAACGCGCATCTTTGTCAAAAAATCCAAACACTGTTTTTCAACTTCAACAAATTCCAATTTTGCAGATGGCTTTGCTGCGACAACCAAAAAATCATAACCAACATCAACATTGTTTAATTGTTTATGGAAAATCGCGCGCAAGTGTCGTTTAACTTTATTTCGGACGCTTGCGCGATTATCAACTTTTGTGCCAACAATAAAACCAAAACGGTTCACTTTTGTTTTATTCGGCAAAATTTTAAAAACAAAAGCATCAGTAGAAAAACTTTGACCGCCAGCTTGTTTAAATTTGGCGCCAAAAAGAGCATCAAATTCCAAGGTTTTCGTTATTCTGTTCTTTTTTGGTAACATATAAATCTATTATAACCCAAAAGTTCTCGTTGACAAAGAAAAGCGTCCGTAATCGGACGCCCGTCTCATTTTAGATGCAAATTATTTGCTGGAAACCGTAAGACGCTTTCTGCCTTTTGCTTTGCGACGTTTTAACACGTTTCGCCCGTCCTTGGTCCGCATTCTTTTTCTAAACCCATGAACCTTAGCTCTTCGTCTTTTTTTCGGTTGATATGTTCCTTTGTCCATAGCTAATAGTCGGTTTCGGTTATAGGTAGCGGTATCGATGTGCGTTTCGATAGTCGTTTGACGTCTAACGAAACGAGCCTCGAAACCTTTAACCGTTATCCCAGTTAATAATAAAGTTTTTAAATTATAGCTAAATATTATTGAAAAAGCAAATTAATTTTGACATCTTTTTTTTGCTAGCATATACTTTATCAACAACATATCCACACTTTATTAACTTTCATGATTTTTTCGCATTATTCATCCAGAATTTCTTTCGTGGTAAAATACTCTTGATAAACAAAAATAGTTTGCACTTGCATGGAAGACAAAAACAAACAACTTTGGGATTCAACCCTTGCGGAACTGGAATTGGTGCTTACAAAACCAGTGTTTTCCACATGGTTTAAAGATACTTTTATTGTTGAAAATAATGATGGCCGCGTCACTGTCGGCGTTCCAACAACTTTTGCGCAAGCTTGGCTGCAACAAAAGTACCATCATAAAATTTACCAAATACTTCAAACCAAGCTCAGTGGCATCCGTGTCAAAGAAATCAGATACTCTGTACATAATATTAAAGACTTTTATAAACAAGTTATTGAACTTAAACAAACAATCAAGCAAGAAGCTACGGCAAATGAAGCTTCTCCGTTTGATTCCATAACATTCAAACAAACTGGTTTAAACCCTCGGTACACTTTTGAAAATTTTGTCACAGGAAAAAACAATGAACTGGCAACTGCCGCGGCAAAAGCCGTGGCAGACAATCCGGGTCATACTTATAACCCTTTGTTCCTTTATGGCGGCGTTGGCTTGGGCAAAACCCACCTAATGCAAGCAATTGGAAATAAAGTTCTATCTAAATTCCCAAATAAAAAAATCAAATACACCACTTGTGAGCAATTTACAAATCACTTTATTGGCAGCATACAAGGTGGCAAAATGGCCGAATTTACCAGAACATACAGAACCCCCGATGTTTTGATGGTTGATGACATTCAATTTTTATCTGGAAAAGAAGGAACGCAAGACGCATTTTTCCACACTTTCAACGAACTTTATCAAAACGACCGACAGCTTATTATTACTTCTGACCGGCCGCCAAAAGCATTGGCAATTCTTGAAGACCGTTTGCTCACGCGTTTTGAATGGGGTATGATTGCTGACATTTCACAGCCAGACATGGAAACAAGAATCGCTATTTTAGAAGCAAAATGTCGAGAAAAGAACTTTAATCTGGATAGAGAGATTATTCATTACATCACCCTGAATATACAAAACAACATCCGCGAACTTGAAGGTGCGCTAAATAAAATTATTGCGTATCACCAACTTAACAAACAACCAATTAGTTTGGATTCAATTAAATCTATTCTTTTTTCATTGTCAGTTTCTGGCAAACAAACAAGCTCGCTAACTCCGCGTAAAATCATTGAAGCTATTTGCGGATTTTACGAACTTGCTGTTGAGGAAATAATCGGCCCAAGCAGAGAAAAACGACTCGCTTATCCGCGTCAAATCATAATGTATATTTTGCGCGACGAATTGCAAGCATCGTATCCTACAATCGGGCAAGAGCTTGGCAATCGCGACCACACAACCGCTATTCACGCTTTTAATAAAATACAACGCGAACTTGACGCAAATGAGAAATTAAGGCAAGAAATTAATTTACTTAAACAAAAAATCTACACTGTTTAACGTAAATTAATAATACCTGTGCATAACATCTGGATAACTATACTTAAAAAAGTGCATAAACCGGTTAATAACTAAACCGTAAAAGTGCACAACTTTACAAAAGTTTTTTCAATGTCCAGCTTTGCAAGTTATCCACAAATTTGTCCCGTAAAGATCGGTTCTTTCACACACCTTTACGCACAGGTTTTCAACGCAAATTAACGTTAAAATTAGACTTATTAACTCTATCCACACCCCTTATTATTGTTATTATCTTTATATATATTCTTACTAAATAAAACAATATGAAATTCGTCTGCACACAAGAAAACTTAAATGGAGGGTTGTCTGTTGTAGGACATTTATCTACAAAGAATATTAATTTGCCAATACTTAACAACATCTTAATGGAAGTAAAAGAGGATTATATCAAACTCTCTACAACTAACTTAGAAATTGCGATTACGTGCATTGTGCGAGGTAAAGTTGATAAACTTGGTAAATTTACAGTTGATTCCAAGTTATTGGCAGATTATGTGGCTTTATTGCCGCGAGAAAATGTTGAAATTTCGCTTGTTGAAAATGACTTTTTGAAAGTTGATTGCAAAAATTTCCATACTAAGGTCAAAGGCATTGTAGCTGAAGATTTTCCGATAATTCCTGAAATTTCAAAAGAAAATTTCATTAAGGTAAATTTAGCGGACTTGCGTAATGCGCTTAGCCAAACCGCATTTGCTATTTCATCGTCTGAAACAAGGCAAGAATTGTCCGGAGTATTATTTAAGTTGGACGGTGTTAATTTGGTGCTAGCAGCGACCGATAGTTACAGGTTGGCTGAGAAAAAAATAACAATCAATGAAAGCACAATCAAAGAACCTAGAAAAATTTTAGTGCCATCAAAAACAATTCAGGAACTTTTGCGCATTTTAAACGCGCAAAAAGAGGTGAATGAAAAATCAGAGCTTGTTATTTATGTAAGCGAAAATCAAATTTTATTCACTTTTGATTTAATAGAATTGGTTTCGCGTGTGATTGAAGCGCAATTTCCAGAATACGAGCAGATTATTCCGACAAGTTTTAAAACAACGACATTTGTTGATAAAGCAGAGTTGGCAAAAATAATTAAAACCAGCGCGTTGTTTGCGAAAACCGGAATTTTTGATGTTAATTTGGATTTTGTGCAAAAAACAAATGGTTTGTTGGTTTCGTCGTCAAACGCGCAAACAGGTGAGTCAATGGCAGAATTGGATGTTGAGTTCACAGGTGAAGACAATAAAATTTCTTTGAATTATCGTTATTTGTTAGATGGGTTGAATAATATTTCCGCGGATGTGGTTGAAATCTCAATGATTGATAATAATAAACCACTTTTAGTTAAACCGCGTGACAGCAAAGATTACGTTTATATTGTTATGCCGATAAGGCAATGAATTGACTTTGTTTCAACTGCCGTTTATAATGTTTTTTGAAACATCCAAAAAATATGCGGGAGTAGCTTAGTTGGCAGAGCGCAACCTTGCCAAGGTTGAGGTCGCGGGTTCGAGACCCGTCTCCCGCTTTTTTCATCTATATCTTCATTGTGGGCGAGTGGCGGAATTGGCAGACGCGTTGGACTTAAAATCCAATGGCTGTATAAGCCGTGAGGGTTCGATCCCCTCCTCGCCCATTTTTTAATTGAATAAAAGAGCCCCGCCGCAGGCGGGGCTCTTTGTAAAGTTATTCTTCCTTTTTCATTTGTAATTCCTCTTTTGGCTCTTGGCTTAATTTTTCACTTACGAGATTTTCTAGTTGCTCCAATTTGGTACGTGTTTTGTCATCAAGCGTGCCAGATGTTTTTATGTATTTTTGCATTATTTTCATCAATTCCGCGCGAATATCATTCAATATTTGATTCGCATCTCTAAAATCTCCGCCGTTTGCGCTTTCAATTACATCAGCTAAAAGTTCGTCAATGATTTGTTTTACTTCTTTATTTTTAACAGAACGCACGCGGTCTTTAATTTCTCTCATTTGGTAAAGTACGCCCATAATTTCGCCCGGATGCAATCCGCCGTGAATCACTTCCATTGCTAATTGTGCATCTTCCATATTGCCTTGGTCATAAAAAGCTTTGGCTTCGTTGTATGCGGTTTCTGTCTCTGCCAAATATCCGGCAATCGCAGTCATGTCTAACCCCAGTTTTGTAAACGCTTTTTGCGTTATTAATTTCTTTGCTTTTTTCAAATCTTTTGCGATGTTTGTTAATTCTTTTGGCAATTCAACCTTGGCTCGAATTTTATCCACTTCTTCCCATAGTCGTGCATCCCAAAATTCTTGCAAAGCGCCTCGCAGACTCGTATCTTCTGTCGGTGATTTGATATTTTTATAATGGCCAGCCAGTTGTGATAAAAAGTCATTAATCGCTGCAATGTCATCAGCGCTGTTTGGTAATTTTTTAACTTGTTTTAAAAATCTTTTTAGGTCTGCTTGCATTCGTTTTATGTCTTGCAAAGCGTTTTGCACTTCGCGTGGGTCAACAAACTCTATTTCTGTTTGTTCTTCAGCTTCTTTGTACTCTACTTTTTGGGTTTGTTCGCTGGGCGTGGCAGGTTGAGACGGTTCAACAACATTTGTTTGTTGCGCGGGTTCTGTTGTTGCTGGCAATGGTTTAACGGTTTTGGTTGGTTCAGCTTTTGCTGGTTCAGTGGTGGTTGTTGTGGTTGGTTCTACTGCTGGTGTTGCTGGTTCTGGCGTGGTTTGTGAAATTTTATAAACATGAACAATCGGAGTGTTCATGTCAATTTCATTGGCCAAAGAAAAAAGCGGCCAATCAACAAACCCGATGATTGCCAAAAGCACAACCAGAATAACCAAAGAAAAGCGCACGCTTCTTTGGCCATGCAAGGAGACCTTTTGGATGAGTTGTTTCATATATTTTTATTATTTAGTCGTTTTTTATTATAGCATAATTATAGCATAATAGTGTATTTTATTAAAAGCAAGATGTTGTTATTTTCGCAAAGTGTGATAAAATAAACAGAGTATGGCAGAAGAAAAACAAAATAGAATTGTTGAAACCAGCGCGTCAAATGACGATTCATCGTTGGATTTATGTTTGCGGCCGAAAGTTTTGGATGAATATATCGGACAAACTGAAATCAAACAAAATTTGAACATTTTTTTAGGCGCGGCAAAAAAAAGAGGCGAGCCAATTGAGCATGTTTTATTGTATGGACCGCCGGGTTTGGGAAAAACAACTTTGGCATACATCATTGCCAAAGAAATGGGTGTTAGTATTAAAATAACAACTGGCCCAGCAATTGAACGGTCTGGCGATTTGGCTGCGATTTTAACAAATTTACAGCCCGGCGATATTTTATTTATTGATGAAATTCATAGATTGAATCGCATTGTTGAAGAAGTTTTGTATCCTGCGATGGAGGACTATGTTTTGGATATTGTCATCGGAAAAGGACCGTCAGCGCGCACAGTCAGGTTGAATTTACCAAAGTTCACGCTAATCGGCGCGACGACAAAAATTTCCAAATTGTCCTCTCCTTTGCGCGACAGATTTGGCAACACAATCAATATTGGTTTTTACTCCAATGACGAATTGCAGCAAATTGTTGAGCGGTCAGCAAAAATTTTAAACATTGCTATTGATCCGCAAAGCGCGTCAGAAATTGCAAAACGTTCAAGAAAAACTCCAAGAATTGCGAATCGGTTATTAAAGAGGGTTCGCGATTATGCGGAAATAAAAAACAATGGTATATTAAATTTGGAAGCCGTCAAAAACGCGCTTACAATGTTGTCCATTGATGAACTGGGGCTTGATTCAGTTGACCAAAAAATATTACTGGCAATAATTGAAAAGTTTGGCGGCGGCCCGGTTGGTTTAAATACTTTGGCCGCCGCGACTGCCGAAGAATTGGAAGCAATTGAAGATGTGTACGAACCATTTTTATTGCAAGAAGGTTTTATTGACAGAACAAATCGTGGACGGATTGCGACCGATAGAGCGTTTAAACATTTTAACAAACCGGCCCCAACTCAAAACAATAAATTATTATAATTATGATTGTGCCGCTTTCAATTTTTTTGTTTATTTATTTGGTGTATATCATATTTTTTTTCGTGTTCACTTTTTTTAATTTGTATCATATTCTCAAATTTGGTTTTGCCAGCTTTGGCGCATACCTGATTACTTTTGGCTATATTGCGGTGACGATTTTGGCGTTATTTGTTTCATATTTTTATGTTGCGCGGATTGACTGGAGCGCGCAAGTTGAAATGTTCGGCAGCGCGCGGAACGTGGAGGGGCTAATTGGATTTTAAATATGTATTCTAGACATTATTTCCCAAATCAAAAATCAAATGAGTTTATCATTTTATTTTTGCGGCGACATTGGATTGAAGTGGCAAAGATTATAATTGTTACAATAGGGTTGTGCGCCTTGCCGCTGGTTGTTTATATCGCGACATTGTCATATGTTTCAGCAATGAGTGAAGTGTTTGCCGCCATATTTGTGTTAGGCGGCAGCGCATTTTATCTTTTTGTAATTTTGTACACATTTTCCAGTTTTATTGATTATTATCTTGATATTTGGATCGTCACAAATCAGCGGATTATTAACATTGAACAAAAGGGTTTGTTTGACCGCGTAATTTCTGAAAAAGAATTAAGCAGAATGCAGGACATCACTTCAACGGTTGAAGGATTTTGGGGTACGATTTTTCATTATGGCAATGTGCAGATTCAGACCGCTGGCGAAGAGCAGCACTTTTTGTTCAAAAATATTCCATATCCCGAAGCAGTGGCGCGCACAATTAGCAATTTGGTTTCTGAATATAAAAAAGGCGGGGTGAGCGCCTTAGATGTTGCGATGGAAGATGTTTAAAATAAAAAATGGGTCGTGTAGGACTCGAACCTGCAACCAATGGCTTAAGAGGCCACTGCTCTACCATTGAGCTAACGACCCAAAAAGACTATACAAATTATAGTATTCGTATTAGGATGAGTCAATAGAATTTGGGCTGTTAGCTCAGCTGGCCAGAGCGCCTCCATGGCATGGAGGAGGCCGGGGGTTCAAGTCCCCCACAGTCCATTTTTTTAATAATGTTGAAAAAGAAAAAACCCTTGGCATGTATTCACGCAAAGGGTTGAACCCCAAGGGTCAAGGAGATGGATGCTACTTGTCAGAATTCACGGATTGCTGCGAATCGGCATGGCCCGCACCAACCACCAAGAGTACAGTAGAGATACAAACGCCGCAGCGAGCCGTGTTTGCGAAGAGCTAGCGCGAGAAGTCCGCTGTTCGGACTCCGCCAAGTTGAACCTAAGGCAATGGCAAGAAAGTCATGCAGGATGTCGTGGTATTTCGCACCAAAAGCGAGGAGTTCGCGCGGTTCAGCTGGCCGCAGAGCCATCTTTTTAAGTTCGCGAAGCGCACCATCAGCAGATATCCTTATAGGATTCAAAATTGGCAGCATCATCATAATCTCTGCTGTGCCATGGCGTTTTGTTGCAAAGTGTTCGGACGCGATGTTCGCGTCGGACTGGTCATAGCCGCCGAGCCTCACAGCCTCTTCGATTGTAAGGTCGTAGTCCACCGTGATTGGGTAGGCGATACCGACTGGCTTGTCGTTAGACATGGATGCGTCCGCAGTGACTGTACGCAACTTTGTCAATTGCTCGAATAAAAG
>JACRDX010000060.1 GCA_016212745.1 Candidatus Falkowiibacteriota bacterium
AAACAGCAAAATCTTTTGTTGCGTAATAATGCCATTCATTGTCATTTTGCAGAGTAACGGCCGTATTAACTGACAATGACGCGCCGCCATCGCCCAAAACTTTTACTCCAACAACTGCCTGCGTGTTTGGCGCCAAGTTATGTTCTGCCCAAAAACTCAAACGATATTTTTTGCCCGCGAAAATTTTACCGGTCAACTCTGTTTCAGTTGCTTGAACATTCGTATCCAACAACAAAGAATGCCCGCCAGAATACAGCGACTCTGTGCTGACAACGCCCGGTTTCCAAGCTTGATATGTTCCAAAAACAGCTGGCTCAAATTCCAAACATTTTTGCGTGCTGTCTTGCCAATAATATCCCGCGTAATCGCACATTGCTGATTTTGCCAGTTCTTTCGTCGTATTATGCTCCTTAAATTCGCAGGTTTGAACAGCCGCGCTCCCATTCCAGACGATTGGCGTCACAAGAGCAGATCCAACTATATATGTTTTGGCTGGATTACATAAATCATTTTGAACATTGATTTCCGCTGGAATCTTAATGGCCTCTTGCTCAAATGTCGCGTTAAATACTGACTCAACATTGCCCGCTTGCGAGCCTTGATATTCACGGCAACCTGCGCTTGCTTTGCCGCATATTTTCCCTTCTTTTGGAACTGCCATGTAAATGCAAACATCATTTTCCCAACTTCCACCAAAAGATTCGCAATCTGCTTTATTGCCAATTGTGCGGCGATATGGATGACAATCTAACGAACAAGTAATTGTCTTTGTGTACAAATGATATGACTTTAAACCAGCGTCAGAATAAAATTCGCGGCAATCTGAAACTTTTCTGTTCGTCAAATTTTGGTTATAAACTGTCTGGTTGCAAAACGTAGAATCATCTTTTGTCGTAATGTCTGGCTGTCCATTTTTGTCCTCGTCGCGCAAAGTATAAGCAAGCAACTGATACCCGCTCACATCAGAGCCAGTCCATGTGTAAAACGGTGCGCACACAGGGTCTGATTTTACGTCTGGAACTGGTTTATGACACAAACGCAATTCAGAATAATATTCTTTGCCTTCTCCGCCCTTTGCCACAACGTCCAAATTCGTGAACTCATCGCAACCAGCTTGCTGGGCTGAACATGTCTGCGCTTTTTGTGGAATCATGTAAAATGGAAAAACGCCTGCTTCAAAATTTGACGCCATTTGCTCAAAAACATCATAGCCCGCGCAAGTTGACGGACAATAATCATAATAACTTGGCGCGCCGATAATTGACTCGCCGGTTTGTTGATTTGTAAATTGTTCGCAACCAACTTCATCCGCGCTGCACATTTTCGCGAATTTTCCGCAAGCATTCGCATCATCATCAATCTTAATATTTTTCCTCAAATATGGCGTTCCAACCACATTTGCCAGCTCTACGCCATTATCATCCATCATGTTGTAGCACTTGTTGTAATCTGGCGCGCGCTTCAAAAACGCTTCGCCGCCTTCGCCATATGGCTTAAATATTGACGCGACCAGTCCTTGTGACAGCGGGTCTATTTCTTCAATCATCGCTGCGTCAACATAAATCGTGCCAAAACCTTTGTTTGTCGTGAATGCCAAACGCAGTCCGCTCACATACGGGTCTGTTTCAATAACAATATATTTTCTAATCCACTGATTTTTTGGAGTTGAATTATCCCAAGTATAATCACCATCCTTTTTCTTCCCAGCAAGATTAGTATTACCTTTAACATAATGCGGCTCCACTTGCCACGTACCAGTCAAATCACCCGGGACAAGAATGTATCCAGAAAAAACAAAAAACCGCGGAATCGGTTGCGGCGCGATATTTATAACATCTCCTTCTTTATCATTTGTTTGCAATCCTTCCCATCCTGCATTTGGGCTTGGAACCTGAACTTTTATTGCTTGCGAGCCAGAAAAAACAGTGTCTTTTATTATGGTCAATGTTGATTTGTCATCGTCAGAATGCCAACCCGGAAACGTAGATGTTGCGCTTGTGTCTTCAAAATCACCGTTTGGCAAAATATTCAAACCAATGCCTGGCCTTTCTTCAATAAAATTTGAACAACCTTCTGCGCTTGGCGCGCAGCTTTTTTCAGTGAGTTTCGCGTTTGCCAACAATCTGTATTGGTTGTCCTGCACCCAATTGTTCGCAATTTTCCATGTGCTATACCACTTACAACCTACATTTTTTTCATTGCAAGTTAAACTGTTCTCAACCAAAGTATTTTTCAAATAATCAAAAACTTTTCCGTCGCGGCGAACCAAATTTAAACAACTGTCATAATAGCCCGGACATTTTTCACCATCTAATTTCCAAACATTTTCCTCTGCGCGACAATAGCCCCAGCCGCCCACGCATTTTCCATTTTCATCAACTCGCACGCAATCTTGCGTGTCAACGCAAATCTCTTGCCGCGAGTCACCGCCTTTGGCAAACAGCATATCATTATATCCTTGCACGCGGCAGCGCTGAAGCGGGGCCATTAACAACCAATTTGGGTCAACCAAGTGATACCACGAACTCTTGCTATCATAAAAACTTTTTATTGCGTCACCCAAAGTTACTGGCGTGCCTTTTTGTTCTGATATTTTTGCTGCAATTTCCCAACCAACAGGCAAAATGCGCGCTTTTCTCAATTTCACCAAATTGCCATAACAATATCCTTGCATGTAGCATTCGCTATTTGTATTTCTTTCATCGCCTTGTGGAATGAGCGGCCATTCTGCATGCAAATATTGTTGATTAATTGCTTCTTGCACTGTCAATGCCTTGCCAGAAGACGATTCTGTCACTGCCTTATAAAAATTTTCATCCAACACGCAATTATTAATACTTGGAATGTTATTACCAGCAGCGCTGGCATTTGGACAAAAATTGAATTCTTCAAGCAAATTAATTTCTTTATAAGAATATGCGACATTAACTGTTTTAAGCGCCAAAATCGCTTTTTCCGTGCCTTTTTCAGCTTCATAAACTTTTTCTTTCGGATTATACGACTCGCTGGCACTGGCAAATCCGCGTATAATGGCTTTGCGAATCGCTTCTAAAATACCTCTGGACATCAAAGTGTTCACAAAAGTTGAAAGCATTTGCCCTGGAATCTCTCCTATCACACTTGTCGCAACATCATAGGACTCGCCCGGATACTCTTCTGCTCTAACAATGTCGCGCTCTGCCATTCCACTTGTCACACTGGCTGGCGCAACGACTTTATTCCCGAACTGATTTTTTTGGACCTTCCATCCTCGCGCTTCTTGCCTCTCCATTTCTTTTGCGCTTTGTTCTTCTGCTGCCTGATACATAATCTGGTCATTCAATGTCAAATAAAGGCCAAACGGACTTTTTGTCGGCGCAAATGCCAAAGCAACTGTGTCAAGCGCGGTCAATGACGCTGCTTCAGGATTCTTAAATTTATTATGCCACTCATCAGCAAAATTTTCCCAATTATCCAACACATTGGTTGGCGTACAATATGGTTGCTGGCGAGGAATCAAATCATGCATTTGCCCCAAACTGGTAGTAAGCCAAATTTTAAAATCAATTTTTGGCGCGCAAATATCAAAACCAAGTGCAGCATAAATATCTTCTGCAAAATATTCAATCACATTGCCTGCCGCGTATTCGTACTCGCTTTTTAACATTTCTTTCCAGCCCTGCGTTTCAAATAACGGGCCCTTGCCCCAGTCGCCAGTTGCGATTGTCTCAACAGCAGACTCTGCCGCGCTTTTTGCCAAATACAACGCAATGCTGCGCAATGCGACTGACGCAGTTAAAACCATTGTTTTCCAAATTTCATTTTCAACTTTTGTTTCAACTTTTTCTTTTACTTTTGCGGCCTGATCACCAGTATGATAAATCTGCCGTTGCGTGAACGCTGCCTGATCAAATGACAATGTTTGCGCTTTTGCAGGCAAAACAGACACAAAACTTGAAAGCAAAAATAGTGCCAAAACTCCAGCGACTATAATTTTTTGTTTCAAAATATGATCCTTTGTCATTTGGAATTTGAATTTGATTTGATATTTGACATTTGAAATTTCTTTACTTTCCAGCCGCTTGTTTTAACGCATCTTGATAAAGCTGCTGCAATGTCGCGTCATCAATTCCGCTCAATATTTCGTCGCTCACGCCCTGTTGTTTTAACAATGCTTTTAATTCTGCGGCTGAATACCCGCCGTTGGCAGGGGTTGTCGCGGGTGTAGTTGCCTGTCCTGTTGACAACGTAGTGCCAGAACCAACGTTTAACGCGTCTTGATAAACTTTCAATAATTCAGCATCGCTAATTTTTTCCAGATCAGCGGCCGTGAACGCGCCAGTCGCAACCAAAGCTTCGCGAATTTGGTCAGGCGTGGCATTTGCCAAGGCAGTCAAATCTGTTTTTTCAGAGCCGGTCACATTGGTTGTTTCTGGCAGTTCTGCCTTAAAACAATTTTGCCCTTTTGGACAATTTGGGTCATTGCCAGAATCTATTTCAGTTTTATCGTCAAAACTATCGCTGTCGCTATCTTTTAAATATGGGCTTGTGCCATAAATACTTAATTCGTCATAATCATTAATTCCATCTTGGTCAGTGTCCATTTTTTTCAAATCTTCATCAGAAGTCGCTGCGGTCGTGCTATCGTTTGCCGGCTTGCCGGTCGTAGCGTCAGCGGAGACCGGTAATTCTAAACCAATGATACTGCTAAATTCCCAGACGCTTAATCCAATGACCGCAACACCGATAACGCAGACAAAAATCAACGAAAAAATTTGGTGCCGCTCTAAGCGCCGCGTTTGTGGTTGAGACAATTCATAAACAGGAGACAGTTTGTCCACTGCCTCTACGGAGCTCTCTGGAAACACCTTGTCTTCCATAATTATTTGCTTATATTATAACACAAACTTGGATAATAAAAAAACCACATAAAATGTGGATAAAGTAGGGCAATTTCAAAGCTCAAATAACAAATGTCAATTCAATTACAAATATCAAAGCACAAATGACAAAATTTAACACTTGAAATTTGAACTTTGGCATTGATTTGTAATTTGATATTTGTTCTTTGACATTCTATCCGATAGCCGCTCCCAATCCTCTACGCTCAAATCCTCGGCTCTCGCGTTTTCTTTCAAACCAATGGCCAGCAACATTTTTTTCGTCTTGTCTTTTGTTATTTTCAACCCAGCGCTCAAATTATTTTGCAATTGTTTTCTTTTCGCTGAAAAACCAATGCGCGCGATTCTGAACAAATTTTTAGCGCTCAACCGTTCAGCATTGCTCAACCGTTTTATATCTGCCAATTTTATAATAACAGAATCAACTTCTGGCACTGGCAAAAAATTTTCAGCTGCAACATCTGTAATAATCCGTGGTTCTGCGTAATATTGGCAGGAAAGCGCCAATAAATTCATGTCCCCGGGTTTTGCGACAATGCGCTGCCCCACTTCTTTTTGCACCAGCAAAACCATTTCGGTCGCTGGATTTTCATTGTCCAAAAATCTGCGCAAAAAATGGCTAGTAATTTGATACGGGATATTCGCGACAATTTTATACGGCTCGCCTTTAAAAAACGTTTCAATATCTTGCATTGGCAATTTCAAAATATCTGCCTCAACCAACTTAACCTCCGTCATTGACTTGTCAACCAACCTCATCTCTTGTTTCAAAACATAAACCAACGAGCGATCAATTTCAACCGCCAAAACGCGCTTCGCGCGTTGAATCAATTCTCGCGTCAGCGCGCCCAGCCCTGCGCCAACTTCCAAAACATTATCAGTTTTTTTCAAATCAGCCGCTGATAAAATTTTTTCCAAAATCGCATCATTAACCAAAAAATTCTGCCCAAGATTATGCTTTGGCTTGATGCCATACTTTTTCATTAGTGTCCCAATGTTCTGCATAAATTTAATCATCAAAAAAGTCGCTTTCTTTTAAGCCAGATTGCAACAAAATTGATTGAAACGTTCCGTAAGGAATTTCTTTTTTGGTCATTTTGATTGTGACATTTTTTGTTGGATTTCCTGTTTTGCGAAATCGTGCATGAGCTCCCTTTTGGCGAACAAAAAAGAATCCCTTTTCGCTAAGGACTCTCAATATCAAGCTAAGTAAAACCGGTTTAGGCATACTTCAAAGCAAGTGACACCAAATCAGGCCTCTCTACTTTATTGATTTTGGACACAGGAATATCTTCCAAGTGCAATTCCAGCGCTTCTTGCAAGCTAGCCAATGCTTCCTTTTTTGTATTGCCAAAACTGGAAACAGCAGTATTCAAATTCCAGGCAACATAATATTTACCCTCTTTCCAAATCACATTTTTTAATTCAAGTTTGCGCATATATTCTTGCTTCTATGGTAATTATAACACAATTAGAAAACAAATCAACCTACCTATTTAAGGTGTTTCATAATGGCATTTTTTATTTTATCCACAATATTATTTGACATCGGCCTAACTATTTGATACTCTAATAATAGAAAAAGGCTTTCGGCCGTGGTTTATACACCACACTTAGCGGAAAGTCTTTTTTATTTATCAAGCGGAAAAACTGATATCAACCATTTCTCACCCGTTCTTTTGACTTCCTTAATTTGCACAAAAAACAACTCATTATCTGGCGTACCCCCAGCAAACCGATGCACAATTTCTCCCTTACGATTTGGATTTTCTTTTGAAATCGGCTCAACACTAGATTTTTGAATCAATTCAAGCGCGCAAGGATAATATTTAAGTCGACGCGTCTTATCTTTCAAATTTTGCTTCTCAAAATAAGCTGACCGAACATACGGCCGGCGTTTTGTTTTGCGCATGATTTCTTTATACAAACCAAACGATTTTTTCATCACTTCCTTCCAGTTTGTACCCGGCAACATCCGCGCTTTAGTTTTATAAAATTGCATAATCAAATTTCAGTTCGTGAACAATATCTACGACCGCAGAAAATACCACGGCTCTTTTTGCCGTCCCAATGCCGACGAATTTGTTTTCCTTCAAAAATCGCCAATGATTTTTTATAATTTTTTCTATTCATAGCGAGGAACTTTATTTTTTGACTAATAAGCGCAACCCATGCTTATTCCATTTCCAATCGGCAATTTAAAATCTCCAGATGATAATATCTTGCATAACCAACGTTATTTCACCGTATTTTTCAACCTCGCCTCAATGAATGCATCAATGTCGCCATCTAAAACAGAATCAACATCCGAAGTTTCAACTTCTGTCCGGTGGTCTTTGACCATTTTGTACGGCTGCAAAACATACGAACGAATTTGATTACCCCAGCTCGCCTCAGTATATTCGCCGCGCAATGCTTTTTTCTCCTCTTCTTTTTTCGCCTCATTGTATTGCCGCACTTTTGATTGCAAAACTTTCATCGCGATTTTTTTGTTCTGCGCCTGCGACCGCTCGTTTTGACAAGTGACAACAATGCCTGTTGCCAAATGCGTGATGCGCACTGCCGAATCAGTGGTATTCACGCTTTGACCGCCATGACCACTAGAACGAAAAACATCAACTTTGATTTCATCGTCTTTAATTTCCGATTCCGCGGTATCTGGAAAAATCGGCAAAACCTGCGCCAAGGCAAACGACGTGTGCCGCATTTTTTCCGCGTCAAACGGAGAAATTCGCACAAGCCGATGCACACCTGCCTCGCATTTCAAATAACCATAAGCAAAATCCCCTTCAACCTCAATTTCAACACTCTTGATTCCAGCTTCAGCGCCGCTTGATATCCACAAAATTTTTGTTTTCCAGCCGCGCTTTTCACAAAATCGCAAATACATTCGCAAAAGCATTTCAGCCCAATCTTGCGCGTCAGTGCCGCCAACGCCAGCGTTAATTGAAAAAATCGCGCCATAAGAATCATATGGCGCTGATAACAACAAAGCTGTTTCCATTTTTTTAAAATCTTGTTCAATCGCGTTCGCCTCTTCAACCCAATCTTCTGGCAATTCATCTTTGCCTTGCGCCAATTCCAAAAACGCAGCCGCGCGCTCTTGCAAATTTAACCACGCGCTGATTTCTTTTTCCAGCCGCGCCAGTTCTTGATTGAGCGCGGCTGCCTTTTGCGCGTCTTTCCAAAAATCCGGCCGCGTCATTTTTTCATGTAATTCAACAATTCGTTTTTGCTTTTCATCCAATTTCAAAATCCCAATCGCTTGTTTGATTTTCTCACCAATCTGCTCAATTGTTTTGTACAATTCATTCATAACATTTGAGAATGACCAATGGCCCCGCCATAGGCGGGCAGGCAAATCCCAATGACCAATGAATGACCAAGCTCCAATGACTAATTGGTCATTAGTGTTGCCCTATTCTTTCCTTTCCTCCAACGTCACTTTGATTATTTTCGTCTCGCCATTTCTCAAAATTTTCAACGTGACAACATCTTTCGGGTTATATTTTGAAAGTTCGGTTGCCAAACTTTTCTCATCCAACTTTACTCCATTAATTTCCAAAATGATGTCATCAACTTTTAACCCTGCTTTGTCAGCCGGACTATTCGGGACAATTGCCTGCTCTTGCGCTGTTTGCCCAGAGGCAATTAGCGCTCCATAATTTACCGGCAACTTATTCGCGTCAGCGATTTTTTGATTTAAAACAACATACCGCACACCCAGCCACGGCCGAACAATCCTGCCATATTTTTTAACACTGTCCAGCGCTTTTTTCGCAATATTTATCGGAATGGCAAAACCAACTGACTCGCCAGAACGGTTCACGGCCGTGTTAATTCCAATCACTTTACCACCTAAATCCAGCAACGGCCCGCCAGAATTTCCCTGATTTATCGCAGCATCGGTCTGAATCGCTTCGTCAATAATTGACGTCGCGCCAATCGCGTAATCACTTGCCGTCACTTTACGATTTATTCCGGAAATCACGCCCTTTGTCACCGTGTTTTTATATTCAGCCAAACTAAAACCAATGGCAATCGCCGTCTGGCCAGTTTGGATTTTGTCAGAATTGCCAAGGTCAAGCACTGGCAAATTTTTCGCATCAATTTTCAAAATGGCAATGTCATTTGTCGGGTCTTTGCCAAAAATTTTCGCCTTAAACTCGCGACCGTCATTCAAACTAACCGTGTATTCAGCGCTATCGTCAAAAACAACGTGTTTGTTCGTCAAAATCAAACCGTCGGACGAAACAATAAATCCAGACCCGCCGCCAATGGTCTGCTTTATTTTTTGGCCGGTCTTTTCCTGCGGAATATCAAAAATAAATCCATCCAATGGACCGGTTAGATTATAATATTGGTCAAGCTCTTTTGTAATGACAATGCTGACAACAGCTGCACTGGCTTTTTTCACAACATCAATGGTATTTGATTCTTCTTCAACTTTAATAACTTTTGTAGAAGACGAATCAATTGTTGGCGCGTTTGGCGTAGCGTCTCCCAAAAATGCTTTGCCCCAATTTGTTTTTTGCATTTTTGGCAAAAGAAAAAAAGAACCCATTGCGCCGCCAAACGCGCCCGCAACAAAGCTGGTAATTATCACCGCGCAAAGAATTGTTTTAAATTGACCACGAGACATATGATTTAGAAATATCAAATATCAAAATCCAAATATCAAATCAATGTCAAAATTCAAATGTCAATTTTTACCTTCCGTACATTTGTCATTTTGTCATTTGGATTTGACTTGACATTTGATATTTGCACTTTGACATTTTACTTCCCTAATATATTCAAAATTCCGCTTGGCATTGCGCCGGATTTTAAGCCGCCGATCAAACCATAATATTGTCCCAGCGCATTTTTAATTATCGGCGGCAAATAAATAATCGCCAAGGCAATGGGAATCAATATTAATAAAACTTTTATAACAGTCCCAACCCTTTGCCAAAATAAATAATTTTTTATTTTGCGCACGTCAACTTCCAAATCATGCAAAAGCTCCAAATTCTGCTTCATTAAATTTTTCAATTGTTCATTGTCCTCCATATATTTTGTTAAATGTCATTGCGAGGTAATCCGTGGCAATCTCACATTTTCAATTTTGGTAGCCAACTCAATTAACTTTGTAATCAAATCTTGGTATTTCAAGCCGCTCGCTTCCCACATTTTAGGATACATTGAAATTGGCGTGAACCCGGGAATTGTATTAATTTCATTCAAGAAAATATCTCCTTTGCGATTTATTAAAAAATCCACGCGCGCGAAACCTTGGCAACAAACCAAATCATAGGTTTCGCGCGCCATTTTTTGAATTCTCAAAATCAATTCTTCCGGAAGATTTGCCGACGCGACGGTTTTTGATTTATCACTTTTATACTTATCATCATAATCATAAAATTCCGCACCAGGAATAATTTCTCCTGGCAAAGAAACCTGTGTGTTGTTATGATTATTGCCCAAAACTGAAATTTCAATTTCTCGAGCATTTTCAACTGACTCTTCAATAACA
>JACRDX010000058.1 GCA_016212745.1 Candidatus Falkowiibacteriota bacterium
AATTAAACCATTCAATAATGCCCGCAACCGTCTCTTTGTCTAAGACATTTGTGTTTATGCCGCCAGTCATGCCCCTTTCGTCATAAACAATTGGATAATCACCGATTTCTTTTTTAATTTGTTTTGATTTAGGTGTATGAACGCGAATTGCCGGCGTAGTTGATGTCATTGCTGATTTTTCTTGCCACTCATCATCACCGACTTTGCGTAAAATCTCAACCACATTGCCGTCTGTGTCTAAATAGCCGTATTCAACGCCATTATCATAGATAATTGTGGAAATTTTTTCTTCCACGTTCACTATTAGCGTGTTAGGAAATTTTTTTGTGATAGTTAAGGATTCAAGCGGGAATTTTTCCGCGAGAATGGTTTTCATTTCACTTAAATCAGCAACGAAATAATCACTGCCGGGCAAAATCAAAAATCGGCGATAATTCATAACGCTGTTAATTGCTTTTGTGAATTTTTCTTGGGAAATTCTTTGCAATCCTGTGATCTGTGTGTTGTTTATGCGGAAGTATGGCGCGTATAAGCACACTATAATCGCGGATAAAACGGCGATGATCAGCATGCCGATTTCTATTTGTTTTTTCCAATTAATTTTCTCCCGCTCTATCCACATTGGGTTTTCTTTGACTGAATGCCAAGAAAAGTCCTTCAAACTGGCAGTGGCGTCGCTTGAGCGCATAAAAACCAAATCCGAGGTCTTCTTTAACCCCCTGCCCCACTTGCGTTTTAGACGGTAGCGGTTAAACATTTTACTTAAATCCCCTCTTAAAACTTCTCAATGTTTCAATAATCCAATTAAACCAATATTTCCATGAGATTGGCAGGTCATGACAATGGACTAAGTCCATTTGCTCTCCGCCAAAACCCTTTTTGAAGTGTGTGATGCCGTAAAAAGGGTGGTTTTTGCCTGCTTTTGCCGGAATTACGCCCCAAAAGTTGTACCATTTTATTCCGCGGCGTTTGGCTTCTTTGATCGCTTCCCACTGCACTAAATATGAGGTGGAAAGTTTATTATCCAAATTTAACGACGCGCCATGGCGATAGGCCGCCATATTGCCATAAAAAAAGATAATAGCTGATGAATCCAGTCGTCCATCAGGCAAATAACCGTTCATAATCATTGTTTCATTGTGCGGTGCGAAGGCGTCAAATTCTTTTTTAATGTAGCCCTCGGAAAATCTGTGGAATTTGTGTCGTTTAGCTGTTTCGTCGTGTAAATTATTAAATTGCTCCAAAACGTCTTGGTCAGTTGATTTTTTTACTCTGACCCCCCCTTTTTCGCATCTGCGAATCAAATAGCGGTGCGTTTTTTCCATTTGCGCCAGTAATTCATCTTCAGTTTTGTCTAGATTAAGCAACCATGTGTTTTCAGCTAAAATGTGCATTGGCGCGTGGCGAAATCCTGATTGTTTTAGTATATTCTCTCCCCCGCCCGCGAGAAGCCAAAACGGACTGCAGCGAATAAAGTCAAATTTATTTTCCTTAGCGAATTTTTTTAAGTAGAAAAATAATATCTCTGCGCCCTCTCCCAAAGGGCCGTATGGCAAATAGAGAAAATCACCTCGTCTGGCGTGAGTGCTGACGACTAATGAGCCGCCGACCAATTTATCATTATCAAAAACACCCAAAATCCATGATTTTTCTCCCAGTGCTTCATAAAATTCACCATAATGAGATGATTGAACAAAAAGTGTGTACGATTGCGATAACACAAATTGTTCCCACTCGGATTTGTTTGTAATTTGTTTTACTTCCATAAATTGATGAGTTGGACGATCCGTCTCGCGTCTTTTTCAGTAATACACGGATCTGTTGGCAAATTGATAGACATCTGTGATAGTTTTTCGTCATTTGGGCAAGAGCCAAGCTCATAGTCAGTTGCGGATAAATCAACGTCCTTTGGCGCAACAGGGCAGTCGTACCAGTTGCCGAGAATAATTCCCTGTCTTTTCGCAGACGCGTGGAGTGCTTGCGGATTTTTAACAAGCAAAGTGTAACGCAACCACACTGACTCATCACTCCATTTTGGTTTCACTATCTCATCATCTCCATTTATCTCTTTATCATACATCTTCGCAAGCATCTGCCTATGTTTCGTTGTTTTTTCAAGCCGCGATAGTTGGTTTAAAAGTATCTCCGCTAGCGCGTTTGGCAACAATGAAGGATAAAACAGCACCTGTCTCCCCTCTTTTTCCGGCTGATAAATAATTTTGTTTATTAAATTTATTTTTTTCGCGACAGCTAAAATAAATTTTCCTATCCACAAATTATACAGCAATTTCCCTTTAGAAAATGTTGGATAATGCCAAAGGTGCTGAATGACTTTAACGCGTCTGGAAAGCGGCAGGCGCGAGCGAAAATCAGCGATTTTTTTAGCTAATTCATCATTATTTGTGATTAATGCCCCGCCGCGTACGCACGATATATTTTTGTCAGATCCAAAGCTGAACATGCCAATATCGCCAAATGTTCCAGTGAGTTGCCCATTATGCTTGGCGCCAAAAGAATGCGCGCAATCCTCAATAACTTTTAAATTACGCTCGCGCGCTATTTCCAATATTTTTTCTAAATTTGCCGGCCGGCCAAATGTGTGTTGAATAATCAAAATTTTCGTTTTCTGCGTAATCTTTCGTTCCAAATCAATATAATCAATGCAAAAGTTATCATCAATATCAACAAAAATTGGCTTTGCTCCGGTCCATTTAATCGCGTTGATGACAACAACGCAGGTGTATGATTGCACTAACACCTCGCAACCATAATCAGCGCCAAGCCCTTTTAGGGCATAATGCAAGGCCGTTCGTCCGCTGTCAAAAGTAAAAGCGTATTTTGTTTGAAAATAATTCTTTAACCAGTCCTCAACTTTGGCCGCGCTCTCCCCCACTCTTAATTTTTTCCAGCGCCAAGGCAAAGATAAAAAACCAACAGCCGTAAAAACATCTTGTATTTTTAAATTTGGCGCAAAGCCGGTAAAGATTGGTTTTTTGTAAAATTTCATATTATACCGAGCTCTTTCATTACAATACCGGGTATTCTGTTTTCTAATAAAATAACGCAGTTAGTGTCTCGCAGGCCTTTTATATATTGCGACAGCTCCTTTGGATTATCTTTGAGTACAAAATTTGTTCGATACTTTTCATTTAGCGGACTTCGCAGCGACTCCACAAAGTCCTTGGTGATAACCACAAGTTCATCAGCCACAAATTCAATTTCCTCTGCGATTTTTTTATGGATTTCCTCGCTCTTTTCGCCCAGCTCCATCATTCCGCGGGTTATTATAATCCGTTTTTTTTCAGACGGGAATTTATTCAAAATTTCCAATGCTGCGCGGAAACCGTCCGGATTAGAATTGTAACTATCATTAATTATATCGCACGCGCCGTATTTAGTTATTTTTACACTCCCTGTCAGCGTTTTGACTCGTGTTTTTATCTCATCCGCCGCCATCCCAAGGTATAGAGCGACCAAGAAACACGGCGCGATATTCATTGCGTTGTGCTCGCCAATGACCGGCGATTCCACTTCGCATCCTTGTCCGTTGATAATACCTTTGCAGTATAGGCCTTGTAGGTCAGATTTAGTTTCCTGTATTAATAATGTCGGGTTGCGTTCAGCGTCCATGCCAAATGTCATAACTCCGCATTTGAGGTCACCCAATCTCTCTCGACAATAAGGATTATCGCAATTTACCACGGCAAGGCCGTCTTGGGGCAATGATTGTAGGAGTTCATATTTTGCTTGCTGAGTTTTTTTAATATCGCCAAATAATGACAGATGTTGTTCGCTAAT
>JACRDX010000061.1 GCA_016212745.1 Candidatus Falkowiibacteriota bacterium
ACAATGGGCAGGTTATATTTAATGCGCGACATATTATATTTCTAAGTCAGAATTGTTTTCGCCAAGAATAATTAAAATGTCTGCTTGCGGGCTGACAATATTTTTAAACTCTTGGCTTTCTGATGTTTCTGTTTTCAATTTAACATTTTTGGCGAGCAAATTCAATTGGTCAGCTTTTGCTGGATTTAAAACAATGGCAATGCCTTCTTTAAAATTTTGCGTTGGCGCGTTGCCGATTTGTATGATTGAAAATCCAGCGGCTTTTAATTTTTCCGATGTTCTGGATGCCAATCCGTTGATTTCAGTGCCATTGCGGATTTCAATTTTACAGCCGATGGCAGGCTCGCCGTCCGTAGCGGTAGCGAAGGACGGGGGCTTTGCTGGCCACCCCACCAACCCTGTTGGTGAGGTGGCTGGCGACCCCACCAACAGGGTTGGTGGGGTCGCGGGCGACGCGATTTTATAATTCGCGTCAAAAATATTTTTGGCTACTTCCTGAATTTCACTCCAATTTCCAGCGTTTGGTTGGAGTACGTACGCGCCGTTAATATTGGTTGCGTAAAGCAGCCCGTTTGGCGCGTCATTTATAATTTTGAAAACAATATTTGTTGAGTCAATGTTTTTTGATATTTGCACCAGTTTGAAAATTTGACTGAGTGTTAAATTTGTTGAGAAATGCTTGTCAACTGTCTGCAATATTTTGTTAATTTTCCCGGGTTGGAAAAGCATTTGGTATGAAAATATTCGTTTTTTTATCGCTGCCAAAAGTTTTTGTTGGCGTAGGCTACGCGCAAAATCAGAATTTTCACCATTGCTGCCATGTCTGGAGCGCACGTATTTTAAAGCGGTCGCGCCGTCCATTGTTTGCCAGCCCTGTTTGAAAGATATTGTTTGATATTTTTCATCATCTGTCGGATACAGAGTGTCAGTGAAAGATTTGTCAACGTAAATTTTTACGCCGCCGAGCGCGTCAATGATTTGTTCAAAAGATTCAAAGTCCACTCGCACGTAATATGGAATTTTTTGGTCAGTAATTTTGGCAACAACTTGCTGCGGGAGTTTAGCGCCTTTACCCTTGTCGTCCATTTCGCCAAAGTGGTTCGCGTTGTTTATTTTCCAAAGGCCATGGCCCGGAATGTCCACCAGAAGATCGCGTGGAAGCGCCAGCATGCCAAGCTCGCCAGTTGTTGGTTTTAAACTTGCCAAAATAATTGAGTCGGTCAAATACGGACCATCATGTTTGACGCCTCCCATGCCAAGCAAGAGAATGTTGATACGGTCAGCTTCGTTGCCGATTAGCGAATCTTCTGACCCGCCCCAGAACGTTAGTTGTTTGAAAAACGACCATGTTGTGAATTGCGTTGTGCTGTCAGATGAAAATAAAACTTGCCGCGAAAAAAATAAAAACGCGACAACTATAATAAGGAATAAATATATTATGAATTTGCTGACGCGGAAAGTTTTTGTTCCTTTTGGAAACAAATTGTCTTTGCGGGAAAGCAAATTGATTGTGTTGTCAGGACGAAAAGGGGACATAGTTTGTCAATTTCCAATTTCTAAGTTCCAATTTCCAATGAAATGATAAATGTTAAATTTTCTGTTAGGCATTAAGAATTTCATTAGGAATTGGGTATTGGTAATTAAAAATTAGGGATAGTATAGCGTTGTCTCATTGTAAAGAATAAGCATTGGCTGGTCAAGTCGGTTGATATGTTTGATTGTTCTGGAAAATTTTGTTATGATAGCCAAGACATAATAATGATGAAATTACAAAGTCCAAATATCAAATATCAAGTTTTGTCATTTGAAATTTGAGCTTGATTTGTTATTTGTCATTTGTTATTTGATTTTTTTATTTCTATGTTGTTGAATACAGGCGATCCAAGAAATCAACGCTCAGGCGTTGGTAAAAAAATATTGGAAAACGTTTGGGACATGGTAAAAGTTGTCTGCATTTCGTTGGCAATAATTATTCCTGTCCGTTATTTTTTAATACAACCCTTTTACGTCAAAGGCGCATCAATGGAGCCGAATTTTTTCGACCACGAATACCTTATTATAAATGAAATCGGCTATCGGTTTGATGCGCCGCAGCGCGGTGACATTGTTGTTTTTAAATATCCAAAAGACCAGTCGCAATATTTTATAAAAAGGATTGTTGGTTTGCCCGGCGAAAAA
>JACRDX010000063.1 GCA_016212745.1 Candidatus Falkowiibacteriota bacterium
GCAAATTCCTCGTGCCTGAAAGTTTTTTCCTTTCTATCAAAAGCAACTGCAATAAATTCCGGCGAAAATTCTTTAAGCGCTTTCAAAAAAATGCTGACAAAACCATAAACAGCGTTCACCATTCTGCCTTTTGAAGTCATTGGCGGCAACGCGTGCCAAGCTCTATGCAAAATCGCATTACCATCAAATATCATGAATTTTTTCCTATTTTTCATACACTTTTCCAATTATACCTCATTCCTCCCAATCCCTCAAATTCGCATTTGACATATTTTGCCACAAATGTTAACCTGCGAGTGTAACAAAAATATGACCTAAGCGTCATAAATAATAGAGATATGGACAATTTATTCCAAAATTATTCCATGCAAACAAGCTTGGGCACAAAGGCCGACGCTGGTTTTGCTATTGTGCCTGCCGACGAAAAAGTCGGTTTGACCGGAAACATTTTTGGAATAATTGTGAATATACTTATATAAAATAAATCACTTTAATATTTTTAAAATGCGTCCGGCCAGATCGGCTGGGCGCATTTTTGCGCTTAAATCTGGAAAGTTCATTAACAATCACAGAAAGGTTCCCAATGGAAAAGGTTAAGCGCAACTATTTGCTGTTCACCATCTGCGAAGAAATACCGCACGCGCTGGTATTTCCGGTTTACGTAATTTTTCTCGTTGACAATGGCATGACAATGGCACAAGTTGGCATCATAAACTTCGTTTTCATGCTGGCTATTTTCGCGTTTGAAATTCCAACTGGAGTAATTGCTGACTACTTTGGCAGAAAAATTTCTGTTCTTACGGGACTGTTTTTTCACGCGCTCTCAACACTGATTTATTTCGCAAGTTATGGCATGTTTGGATTTATTATTGCTGAACTAACTTGCGCAGTTGGCAGCTGCTTCATTTCCGGCGCGCTGGACGCATGGGTAAAAGACGCGATTGACAACAACGGCGGCGGAGACTGCGGTCATGTTTTCAGCCGCGGCGAAATCGCCAGAACTTTGTCGTACATTGCTGGCGGGACGATAGGCGCAGGGCTAATGCTGATAGATTTGCGTTTGCCATGGATACTTTCGGCAATCGGACTTTTTGTCTCAATCCCAATTTCAAACAAACTGCTGACAGAAGAACATTTCGTCAGGAAACGTCTGACAATGCGCGAAGGTTGGAATGGAATGAAAAAAATATTTGTTGACAGTGTGCGCTATGGCCTGAACAACAAACCGATTTTCGCGCTAATCTGCGTAGGCGTGTTTTTCACTGCTGCGTGCCAAGCCATTAACATGAACTGGACGCTATATTTCAAAAGCAAATTCGGGATAGCGTCAGTCTCATGGGGCTGGGCAATGATCGGAGCAGCTTCAATGGTTGGGATACTCATTGGCAGCAAGTTGATAAACAACAAGGCAGGGAAAATCAGGACAATAAAATTGTCGTTGATAGCGAATGTTGTTGTTTTCGCTTGCATGGCCGCCATTCCAAACGCAGGAATTGTCATGTTGTTTTTTCTCGCACATGAAATAAGCCGCGGCGCTTTTACTCCAGCGGAAAGATCCTTTTTACAAGAAAACATCTTGTCCAGCGACATTCGCGCGACAGTCGGCTCTTTCAAATCAATGATCATTGCCGGCGCCGCGGCAATCAGCTGGTTGGGCTGCGGAATATTGTTGACCGTTTGGTCGTTTGAAACGCTACTACTCATAAGCGCTGGACTTACATTTGTGGCGGCAATGTTCACAAAACGTCTGCAATGAATGGTTCTAACCACGAACTAAAACTTAGTTCGTGGATTTTTTTGCAAAAACAAAAAACGTCCGTAATAGACGTTTTCTTTTTTTATTTATGGAGGCCTGGGTGGGAATTGAACCCACGCATAAGGGTTTTGCAGACCCTCGCCTTACCACTTGGCTACCAGGCCAACTAATTCACTTGCCCGCCCCGCCATAGGCGGGGGCTACCAGGCCAAATAAATTTTCGTATTTTAATGATACCAAAAAAAAAGCAGCAATTCAACTCGCCCCAGACAACGGGCACGAACTGCTACTTTAAATGTTGTCATTTCACGATTTCAATTTCAACAAATTTCACACCAAAGGTTATAGCCGTTTGTTTATCCTTTTTCCAAAGGTCAATTCTAGAATTATATCTTGGATTCATTCTGTCGTAAACATAAAAAATCTTGCTTCCGTACAACGACGGAATTCTAACCTTTGTTCCAAATTGCAAAAAGTTAGCGGCAACCACGTTTTCCTCGTTCGCCGCACAAACATCATAACCATTAGCCGTAATACACGGCGTGTCATCAGTTTGCGCGGGCTCGCTTGAATAAGCGGTCGTCACAACCTTCATTTTTTTAACAATTTTAACCTCTTGCTGCGCCAAATAGGCGAGCGTAATCAAATCATTAGATGTACCGCTCTTGAACAACACTTCAACCGGTTCAGCCGCGATAGTTTGAGCAACCGCGATTTGCGGCATAAGCATATTTATACAAAAAACAGCCAAAATTAGCGAAATAATTGTTTTAGCTGAACTATTCAATTTTCCTATTACTAACAATTTGTTGATGTTTAACATATGTTTTGAGACTAACCACACATTCTAGCATAACCGCACCAAAATGTCAATGGCTGACTCCTCGCAACGAGTGCCATCTTAGCACAACCAAGTGTTGAAAACAACATGGCTACGGAACTACGGATGCTACAGATTGGATTACAGATTCTACGGATAAATACATCCGTAGCTAATCCGTAAAATCCGTAGATCGGTAGCTATGCCAGCGCCCTATCTGTTGACTTATCCAGAATTTTGCTCTACACTAGGCGCATTAGCACAAATCAACAACTATAAAAACTATGGTAAAAATTTGCTTAAAAAGAATTGGCAAAACGAAAAACCCATCTTATCGCGTGATTGTTTTAGATAAACAAAAAGACCCCCATGGTCGTTATCTGGAAAATCTTGGAACGTATGATCCGCGCACAAAAATTGCAAAATTAAATGCTGAAGCAATAAAATCATGGATGCTAAAAGGCGCTCAACCATCAGCAACTGTGCATAATTTATTGGTGACAAACAAAATCATTGACGCGCCAAAAAAACGCGTATCAAAAATGAGCAAACGCCATCGGGAAAAATTAGAAGCGAAAAAACCGGCCGCCGCCGAGGCTATGGCCGGCAAGCCGACGCCTACTCCGCCAGAGGCTCCGCAGGACAAGCCCATCGAATCAGCAACTGCCTAATGGCTTGCCATTCGTAGTCCCGCCATTGCGGGACGAAGAATGGTTGACAAGTGATTTTCAATTTGCTATAATGTCTTTGATATCTAAATTAACCTACAAGAATGTATGGCAGAAAAGTTTGCAGACCAATCTTTCGTAGAAACACTCGTCAAGGCGCTTGTTTCTCACCCAGAAGATGTAAAGGTCGAAAGAAAAGTTGATGAAATGGGAGTCCTATTAACCTTGAGCCTCAATCCAGCTGACATGGGTTATGTCATTGGAAAACAGGGTCAAACAGCAAAAGCGATCAGAACTTTAGTGAAGATCGTTGGCGCGAAAAACAATGCGCGTGTTAATTTGAAAATTTTGGAACCAGAAGGTAGCACGCATGTTAGAAAAGAAAGAGTTGACACCACAATGGTTGACGACTTAAAAATCTAAGATCTTTTCAACATAAAACAAAACCCCGCCGTTCACGAGCGGCGGGGTTTTGTTTTATCGCACATTATTCTATATAATGAAATTATCTTACGGGTATCAATTATCCCCAACCCTCGATTTTTCAAAAAATTCTTTCTATTCTATGGTAGAGACGTGGCACTGCCGCGTCTCTACAAGAAATTATGCAATTTCATATTTTAACAATCTTTCCTGATTTCTTGGGCTCTTATTTCTCAAAGGGCATGCTTAGAATTGCGCAAAAAAATAAAGTGATAAAAATAAAAAC
>JACRDX010000064.1 GCA_016212745.1 Candidatus Falkowiibacteriota bacterium
AATAATATAGAAATTACCAATTTCCAATTACCAATTTTCAATTATGGAAGATGATGTACAACAACAAGAAGCCGAGGCTGGCGAAATTAAAGAAACCAAAGAAACAACAGAAAAGGCTGACAAAAAAATAGCAAGAGCCCCAAAAAAGAAAAAAGCATATCGGCAAGTAGCCGTTGGTCGCGCTTATATTAAGGCGACTTATAACAACACAATGATAAGCTTTACTGACCAAGCGGGCAATGTTTTGGCATGGGCAACGGCTGGTTTGAATGGTTTTAAGGGTCCTAAAAAAGCGACTCCTTACGCGGCTTCCATTATTGTGCGTAATGCCGCGAACAAAGTTCAGCCATTCGGGTTGAAGGATGTTTCTGTGTTTGTGAGAGGCGTTGGATTGGGACGCGATGCGGCAATCCGCGCGTTAAATGCCAATGGATTTAATGTTTTATCAATTAAGGACATTACTCCAATTCCGCACAATGGTTGCCGGAAGCGCAAACCGCGAAGAGTATAAAACTATGGGAAGAAATCTTGACCCACAATGCAAGCAATGCAGACGAGAAGGATTAAGACTTTTTTTGAAAGGCGACCGTTGTAATACTCAAAAATGCGCGATGGTAAAACGTAATTTCGCGCCCGGAGTTCATGGTCCAAAACAAGGGTCTGGCGGCGCGTCGCTTACTGGATATGGCGTGCAGTTGCGCGCGAAACAAAAAGCAAAGCGCGTTTACAATATTTTGGAAGCGCAATTTGCTAAATATTACGAAAAAGCAGTCAGCAAAAGAGGCAATAGCGAAGACGAATTGTTCAGATTGTTAGAATGCCGCTTGGACAATGTAATCTATCGTTTGGGCTTGGGAAGTTCACGGCGCCAAGCCAGACAATTGGTAAATCACGGACATTTTCAGGTTAATGGCAAAAAAGTGACAATCCCGTCTTTTCAGGTAAAAATTAATGATGTTATTTCTATCAAAGAAAAAAGTAAAAAATCTCCGATTTTGCAACAGCTTTTAGAGACGCGGCAAAACAAAGAGCCAGTTGATTGGTTGGATTTTGATGCCAAGGAAGAAACTGGCAAAGTGACGGGTATGCCATCTTTGGAAAAGCAAAAACCAGCATTTGATATTAAAGCAATTATTGAATTTTATTCAAGATAAAATATTTAAAAATAAGGAGGGATTTTTATGGATAAATTTCTCTTACCATCAAAAATAAGGTACGAAGAGATTGACAAGAACAAAGCCAATTTGATTGTTGAGCCATTGTATTTTGGCTATGGAACGACAATTGGCAACATGTTGCGCAGGGTTTTGTTGTCTTCTTTGCCGGGCGCAGCAGTGACAGCAGTAAAAATAAACGGCGTGGCGCAGGAGTTTTCCGCAATTCCGAATATTAAGGAAGATGTTTTGGAAATTTGTTTGAATTTGAAAGGATTGCGTTTGAAAGTTTTTAGCGATGAACCAATAAAATTGACATTGAAAGCAAAGGGCGAGAAAAAAGTGACGGCAAAAGATATTGAGAAAAACAGCTCAGTTGAAATTGCCAATCCTGATTTGCATATTGCGACCATTTCAGACAAAGCTGGCGTTTTGGAAATGGAAATCACCGTTGAAAAGGGGCGCGGCTATTGGCCAACAGAAGAGCGCAAGAAACAGGATTTGGAAATTGGCACAATCATGATTGACGCATTGTTCACGCCCGTTGTTAATGTTGGTTATCAGGTGGAAAATACGCGCGTTGGCGACATTACGAACTATGATAAATTGACAATGAATATTGAGACGGACAAAACCATTACGCCAAAGGAAGCGATTGAACAAGCAGTGAAAATTTTGGAGGATCACCTTGTTTTGTTAAAAGGCGAAGAAGCAGTTGAAAAAAAAGATTCTGAATAAATATGAGACACCGAGATGCGGGAAAAATTTTAGATAGGGAGCTCGGACCAAGGCGCGCGTTGTTGCGCGGTTTGGCCCGAAGTTTGGTTTTGGCAGGAAAGATTGAAACAACAGAAGCAAAAGCTCGCGCTTTGCGGCCGCTTATTGAAAAGCAGATTACAGTTGGGAAAAAAGCGACTTTAGCAGGCAGGCGCCAGCTTTTGGCTTTTTTCGGAGACGAGGTCGCAGTCAATAAAGTGCTTAATGACTTGGCAGTAAAATACAAAGAACGAAAAGGCGGTTATACCAGAATTATAAAGCTGGCCTTACGTCGCATTGGCGATAACGCCAAAAAGGCGATTATAGAATTCGTGTAAACAATTTCTAATTTTCAAGTATGGATAGAAAAACGCATAAATTTGATGCAGAAGGAAAAGTTTTGGGAAGATTGGCCTCTCAAATTGCTATTTTGTTGCGCGGTAAACATAAGGTCGCGTGGCAGGCGAATATTGATGGCGGTGATTTTGTTGAAGTGACGAATGTGGGAAAAATGAAATTCACTGGCAAAAAGGTTGAACAAAAGACCTATTACCATCATTCTCGCCACCCGGGCGGTTTGCGCGAGACGCGGTTGAAAAAAATGTTGGCTGAAAAACCGGAATTTGTTTTGCGCAATGCGGTTTATCACATGTTGCCAACAAACAAAATGCGAGAAAAAATGATTAATCGTTTGACCATTAAATAATTTATGCCCAGAAAAGCCAAAATTGACGAACCAAAAAAGAAGATTGAAAAAAAATCCGGATATCTTTATGCTGTTGGCCGTAGAAAAACCGCCATTGCGAAAGTTAGACTTTATAAAAATGGCAAAGGCGACATTTTAGTTAATGATAAGCCGATTAAGGAATATTTTAATGCTGGTTTGCGCGAAATTATCAATGCGCCATTGCAAGCCATTGGCCAGTTGGATAAAATTGACATTATAATAAAAGTAATTGGTGGTGGAATATCAGGACAGGCAGAAGCAGTAAGGCATGGAATTTCGCGCGCACTGGTTGATTTAAATCTTAATTTTAGAAAGCCCCTTAAAAAAGCTGGATATTTGAAGCGCGACGCGAGAGCTAAAGAGCGCAAAAAGCCAGGTTTGAAAAGAGCGCGTCGCGCGCCGCAATGGAGCAAGCGTTAATTTTCTTTTGTTTATGATGGGGAAAATTACACGAAATACAACTTATTTGACGTGCGCGTATATTGGGCAAAAGATTATTGCCCTTTTTTATTTTATTATAATCGCGAGAGCAATTGGCGCTGCAGATTTGGGAAAATACGCGTTTGCGATGTCATTTGCTGCGTTGTTTGGAGTTTTTGCTGACATGGGTTTAAGCCAGACATTGATTCGCGAAACGGCAAAAAACAAAGAACACGGCCAAAACTATTTTTCAGCGGTGTTTTCTTCCAAATTGTTTTTGTCATTGATAACGTACGCCATTTTGATTGTGACGGTCAATTTGCTGGGATATTCTCAACTTGTGCGCACAATGGTTTATTTGTCTGGAATTGTGATGGTATTGGATTCATTTATTTTGTCATTTTGGGCAGTTTTTCGGAGCCAGCAAAATTTAAAATATGAAGCAATAAACATTGTTATTTATCAGGTGATTGTTTTAGCGACAGGATTTTGCATTTTGTGGCTCAAGCTCGGGCTTGTTTATTTGATTGTTCCGTTTATTTTTGCCAGCGCGTGGAGCGCGGTTTTTTCAGCGGTTTTAGTCGGCAAAAAAGTTGGATTAAAATTTATTCCAAAATTGGAGCGTGCGGTTATTAAAAGTTTGATGCGCATTTCCATTGCTTTTGCGTTAATAAGCATTTTTAGTAGAGTTTATACCTATTTAGATTCAATTTTGCTGTCATACTTGGCAGGTGATTCTGCGCTTGGTTATTACAGCGCAGCGTATAAACTGCCAGCTGCTCTCGTTTTTATTCCGTCAGCATTGGCAGCCGCGATATTTCCTGCGTTTAGCGAAAGCTTTTCTGCTGCTAAGGAGCGGCTGAAAAAAATTTTTGACGAATCAATGTCATCATTGGCGATTTTGGCAGTGCCAATTGGAATTGGAATTGCTGGTATAAGCGGTGAAATTATTTTAAAATTTTATGGAGCTGAATATTTGCCAGGCGTTGAGGCTTTGAAAATTTTAGGAATCGCGATGATTTTTGTGTTTTTAAATTATCCAATCGGCGCACTGCTTAATGCTTGCGATAAGCAAAAACTTAATGTCAGTCTTTATGGCGCAACAATGTGCGTTAACGCGGCATTGAATTTTTTGTTGATTCCAAAATTTTCTTATGTTGGCGCTTCAATCGCGTTTTTGATAAGTCATTGTTTGTTGTTTTTAGTAAATTTGTTTTTCGCGCGCCAAATTATCAATTATTCGTGCGCGCGTCTTTTTAAGACCTTGTTTAAAACCGTTTTGAGTGGATTGATAATGCTTGCTGGTATTCTGACGCTCAAAATGCGAATTAATATTTTAGTTGTAACCGCGATTAGCGCGCCAATATATTTAATTGTGTTGTATTTGATTCGCGGTTTTGGAAAAGAGCAGATTAAATTTATCAAAGAAATGTTTAGCCGTCGCGCTAATGTAGTAGAACAAGATTAGATTGGGTAGAGACGTAGCATGCTACGTCTCGGTGTGGATAAATATGAAAAAAACGTTGTTGATAACTTTGGATTTTGCGCCAATGGTCGGAGGAATTGCGACCTATTGGTCAAACTTGTGTAGAAATTTGCCAAGAGAAGATATTGTAGTTTTGGCGCCAGAAGCAGCGTCTTCTTTGGATTTTGATATGCGTCAGCCATATTTGATTTATCGTTATAATCTTTTATGGCCCGCTTCGCCGGAGCGAAAACGAGGCGAGCAAGGTCAATGGATTTGGCCAAAGTGGTTGCCGTTTCTGCGCCACGCTTGGAAGATTTGTTGTCAAGAAAATATTCAACAAATAGTGGTCGGACAAATTTTACCAGGCGGGACAATTGCCTTGATATTGAAATTATTTTTGCGCATTCCATACATTGTGTCATTTCACGGAATGGATATCATAAGATGCGGTTTGCCCCGCAGATGGCAGGGGCGTAAAAAATGGCTGGCAAAAAAGATTTTGGCAAACGCCGACGGCATTATTACAAATAGCGAATTTACAATGGGCTTGGTTCAACGTTTCACAACAAAGCTGCCAGAACAACAGATTGTTGTTTATCCTTGTCCAAATGAGAATGTGATTTTAATGCCGCGCGCAGCAGAGCTGTTGGCGCGGAGATTGGGGTTGGATAAATTTGCCAATAAACGTGTGCTTTTGACGGTCGGCAGATTGGTTGAGCGAAAAGGGCATGACAAAGTAATCAGCGCCTTGCAATTTTTGCGAGACAAATATCCGGATTTGGTTTATTTAATCGTTGGCCGCGGGCAAAATCAGAGCAAATTAGAACGTATGATACAAGATGAAAATCTTTCAGATTGCGTTTATTTGTTCACAAAAGTCCGCGACGAGGAATTGCCATTGTTTTATGAACTTGCCAATATTTTTATAATGCCATCCAGAGAATTGCCAGACGGAGATGTTGAAGGATTTGGCATTGTTTATCTGGAAGCAGCGTTATGCGGAAAGCCGGTGATAGCTGGCAAAAGCGGGGGAGTTAGCGAAGCAGTGGAGCATAACAAAACAGGACTGCTTGTTGACCCAGAAGATGTTGGTGACATTGTAAAAGCAATCAGCAAATTGCTTGATGACGGGCAGTTTGCCGATTTGCTGGGACAGCGCGCAAATGCCAGAACGCGCAGAGAATTTCAATGGGCAAAACAAGCTGAGAAGTTAGTAAAAATATTAGAATAATCAGTTCGGTTAACGGTTAGGGTCTCGATGCACGTTTCGGTAGCCGTTTGACGTTAAACGAAACTTACATCGATACCATCAACCGACATCCGATTTCAATGTATGTCCAATCTTTACATTTTATCAATCGGCGGTTCGCTAATAGCGCCGGACGAGATTCAGGTGGATTTTTTGAAAAAAATCAAAAATGTTTTGGAAAAAAAGATAGCGCCGCGCACCGCCTCCGCGGAGCTCCGGCGTGGCGCAGCGCGGTTTGCGATTGTTGTTGGTGGCGGCGGCGCGGCGAGAAAATATCAAAAAGCATTAAAAGAGTTTAATGTGAATGCCGCAGGGCTGGATGAAGTTGGAATCGCTGCTACGAGGTTAAATGCAACGTTATTGCGTTTGGCGCTTTGGCCAATGGCTGGAAATTCTATTTTTCTTTCGCCAGAAGATGTTGAGTTTGAGAATGAGCAGATTGTTATTGGCGGCGGCTGGAAGCCGGGTTGGTCAACTGACTATGTTGCCGTTTTATTGGCAAAAAAGTTTGGAGCAGATTGCGTTGTCAATTTTTCCAACATTGATTATGTTTACACCAAAGATCCGA
>JACRDX010000066.1 GCA_016212745.1 Candidatus Falkowiibacteriota bacterium
CCCTCGTTCACCGTCATCTGCACAGGCTCCCTGTCGTCGAACACCGAGACCTCGCGCTCGCATCCGAACACCATCGACACCATCCACAGCACCATCCACATCACGTTCGTCATCTTCATGGCTCACCTCCCAAAAAGTTAATTGCCAATGTTCAAACCTCTGTCTCGATTCTCAACAAAGTTGAGAACCCAGAAAAGGTGGGGAAACCTGTGCTAGCGTCTCCCCATTTGTCGTTGTAGAGACGCGGCATTGCCACGTCTCTACTTGTCCCTGATGTGAACCTCCGTCGTGGTGCACCCGTCCACGACGTAGTACGTTGCCGTGCCGAGCGCTGCCGCCCCGCCGATGAAGAGCGCATAGTCCCAGAACCCCCAGCCGGTGTCCTTCTTCTCCGGCTGGACGATCGGCGGCGGTGCGATGGGCTGCGCAGGCACATAGACCGTGGTCTTGCCGCCATCTTCCACGACCATCTTGCCCGCACCTGCCGGCGCGACGACCTGCACCGCGCCCGCCACGCAGTCCAGCTCGTTCTTCGCCGCGTCCTTGCACGTGCATCCTGCCGGCACCTCCAGCAGACCGCACATCGCGGGTGCCGCTCTGGACGCCGAAGCGCCAGCGGAGGCGGAAGCCGCTTCCTGCCCGAACGCCACGCCAGAAACCAGAACCACCAGAACCAACGAAACCAACGTCACGATCGTCTTCATCTTCATCACCTCCTCCAATTGTGTTCAAGTCAAAGATCCAACGCCCAATCTGGATTCACTTCATTATTGTCAGTATTAAGTCTGAAAAAATTCAGTATGACATTCGTAAGTTCGTTGAAATGAATCTAGATTGGGCCCCTGCTGAATGTTCTCAACAGGGTCCCGGGATTGAGATGCGTCTCAACCCCTTACTGCGCCGGTGCCGGATCCCAGCGGACAGTGATCCGTTCCTGGGCCGGTGCTGCCGGTGCCGGTGCCGATTCGGGTGGCGCAACCTGCGCCGCTGCCGCGACCGCTTCGGCCTTCAGCGCCTCGGCGAGCCGTCTCGCCTTGCGCGCCTCTGCCTTGGCCAGCCTGAGCTGCTTTTCCATGTCGATCTGCGCTTGAAAACGGAGAAGCCGTTCGTCCGTCACCGCTTTCTCCGTCGCCTTGGCCAGTTCCGTCTTGACCGCGTTGAGCTCACCCTTCGTTACCTTGTCCGCGTAATTAGCCACGGCGATCTTGTCGGCCTTGTCGTCCATCGCCGTCGCCAGTGCCTCCACCGCGGTCTTATCCGCCTTCTCGCCAACGACCGTGGCCAACTCGCCAAGCTCCTCGGTTCCAGCCTTCTGCGCCAGCTCGTCCTGCGTCTTGGCCGCGAGCTCCAGAAGCGCCGCCTGGTCGGCCTTGCCAACCACCGCGCCCTTCAGCTCCTCTACTCCGGCGAGGAGCGGACTCGCCACCTTGGTGTATCCGAAGTACACCGCGCTGCTCCCAACCAGAACGACCAACAGAATCCACCAGTACCGCAGAATTCCTCTCATGGCATCACCTCCATTGAGTTGCCGTTGCTTGACTTGCCTCAGCCACGCGGAGGCAGGTCAAAAATCCTGGCCAGAATGTCGGCGAACCGCCTAATCTGACCAACAAACCATCTTATCAAATTGTTTTAACCCTGTCAAGTATAGGGTACCGATAATTGCGTTTTTAAGCTTAATTTAAACAAAAATCGTCGGGCAAAACCCCGACGACAGCTCGTCAATGAACATCAGAATTCGGTAATCGGTTTCGAAGCTCGTTTCGATGGACGGTTTTCGTTTTTCGTAAAAAACACGAATGCCGACTGACGTTAATCGAAACGGGCATCGATACCGCAACCGCTATCCGAATCTTATTAGCTTTTAACTATCACCCACCCGATGCCAGCCAACAACCCCACCAAAATTGACACCAAACCATTTACCAAAAAGTTCGGCCGGTCAATGTATTTTGTTGCCAATGGCGACTCAATCATCTTTAAATCAATGTCCCCGATTCCAACGTATTCAGCTGATTGCGTTGACAAAACATACGCGACCGCCTGGCTCAATTTCAGCGCTTGGTCGCGATCCTTGTGATAGACATCTATGGACAAAACCGACGTCGTTCCAACCAGATTCGCGTCAACCATTTTTTGCCATTGTTTGCGCTTTTGATTTTCATCCGCTTTGAAATATTTTTCATCAATGCCAAAACCGGCGTTAAGAATTTTTGTAAAAAACGAATTTGAATAAACCACTTGCGCCAAATTGCTACCGATTTTTTCGGCTGACTTTGCGGCGCTGTACGCGTCATAGCCAACCACTGCTTTTTGCACCACCAAAAATTTAACGTTCGCGCGATACTCAAACGGCTGCAACAATGTTAAAATCGCGCCAAGAACAAACACCAGCAAAACAATCGCGCCGATATTTTTTTTGTGATGCATTACTTGCCTAAAATAATTTGGTTCAAACATACAGTTAAAATTACTAATTACTAATTTCTAATTTCCAATGAAATGTTAGAATGTCAAAATTAATGTCAAAATTCTTGTTGGGCATTGAATATTTCATTAGACATTGGATATTGGATATTGGAAATTTCTACTATGTCCATTGTGCAGTCACAAGCAGCAGCAAACACGCGCCAGCGATCAACGCGTGTATCAAAACGTTTTTGCGCGTCAGCTGGCCTGTCAACTCGGCCTTGGAAATTCCTATTGTCAAATAATAGACAAGCGCTAAAATCGCGGCATTCACATAATATCCGCTTGGCAAAAATCCAAATCCCACAAACAATTCAACAATTATTAGACAAATTATTAAATTGAACAAGCGACTTTTGTGCCATTCAATTTTCTGATTCCAAAAAATTTCAACGTTAATAACAAACACACCAATACCAGCGGCAATGGCCAATGGCCACGTCGCAAAATTCAAAAGCACCATAAATCCATACAACCCGCTCATCAAAAAGAAAAACGAAAGCAGCCCGATATAATACGCAAAATTTTCCAAAGTATATGGATAATATTTTAATGGATAGTAAAAATAAAGAAGCAGTTGCTCAAAATAAATCCAAAAAATCGCAGCGACAATCACAGCAAATACATGATAAAACCATGGCTGCGACAAAAACATCGCAAACAAAAAACTTGCGAACAAAAAAATTATCGGCCCTGTAAAAAATTGCAGCCACCTGCGCCCAAGCTTGGCTTTGCACAAATACCAAGTTAACAAAAAAGTCGCAGCCAACATTACAATGGGCGCGATAAACCAAAATTTGCTGGCATAGCGCATTAACTCAAGGCCAGCAACATATAGCCCTGCAAAAGCAAACAGCAAAATATATTGAAACAGCAAACGCATAATAAAGAAATGCCAAATAACAAATTACAAATGTCAAATCAAATCCAAATGACAAAATCTGATATTTGACATTCAATTTTTGACATTGACTTGAAATTTGATATTTGATATTTGAAATTCTGTGATAACCTCTGGCATCACTTCCCCGCTGACGACCTTGTTAACCATCGTCACAATTTTCATGTGTTGTTCTTTGTACTCTTTCGGCACTTTTATTTCAAACAAAATGTGCTGATTGTCTTTCAAAAACGCCACTTTGTCTGTTGCCGCGGAATAATCACTGAAAAATTTATTCATTTGTTGTTGATACTCATTGACCAATGTCTGCGCCTTTTCAACCTCACTCGCTTGCATCCCAACCGTTTGCATTGAAAACCAAAACAGCATTCCGACCGTCATGGAAATAAATAAAACAAACGCTGAAAATGCAATGTAAAGACGCGCAGGATGTCGCATAAAAATTTAACCGTCTTCTTCGCCGCGAATTTCAGACAATGTCTCGCGTTCTGACCAAAGTTCCTGCACAATAACCATCACCGCCGTTGCCACAGGAATGGACAAAATCACGCCAATCAATCCTCCTATTTGCGCACCAATCAACAACGCGATAATGCTCACAATCGGATTCAAACCAACTGCTTTTTGCATTATTTTCGGAACCAAAATGTCGTTTTCTATCCGCTGCACAACTATGTAAAAAAGAATCACGAAAATCGTTTTTGCTGGCGATTGCGCAAAAGTCAGCAAAACAGCAGGAATGGCAGCGATTATCGGACCAGCATAAGGAATCAGCTCACCAAACATCGCCAAAATAGCTAACAACAACGCGAATTTTACGCCAAAAATAAGCAAACCAACATAAACCATTATTCCGACAATTAAACAAAGTATGAGCTGCCCTTTTAACCAGTCCCCGATTTTTTTCTGGATTTTATTTATCAGCTGCACAACAAACGGCTGATATTTGTCCGGCACAAGATAGCGCAATGTCCGTTTTATCGCGTTTTCTTCCACTGCCATGTAAAAAGTTATTACCAAAACAATGAAAAAAGAAATCACGCTGGCTAAAAATCCTTTTGCGGAAGAAAAGATATCGCTCATTCCGCCAACGATTGTATTTTTAATATTTTCAATGCTCGCGTTAAAATCTTCCAGCAATCCATGCTGCGCAGAAAAACTTTTTATATTGGAAAACACATCAGCGATTTTTTCATAATAAACAGGGAAGCTTTCGCCAAACATTCCTAATTCATTTACAACTGGCGGTATGCCGAAAAAGATAACTAAGAAAACAGCTGCCAATAATAAAATATAAAATAGCAGAACGCTCACGGACCGCGGAATTTTTTTGTTTTGCAGTTTATCAACCCATGGGTCAACTGCCGAAGACAAAATCAGCGCGACAAACAAAATGCCAATTATGCTTTTTATCAAATACAGAAAATAAAACAGCAAAATCACAAGAAAAAACTTTACGATTGACAAAATAGAAATATGGACAACACCTTTTTCCATAATTTTTTTATTAATTTTTTTATATCTATACTATTATATCACATTGCTACGGAACTACAAATTCTACGAATGAACTACAAATCTACTAATAATATCCGTAGATCGGTAGCCAATCGGTAAAATCAGTAGATCAGTGGCTATGAAACCAACGACTTTTATGCTAACATAAGACTGTATGGAAATACTGAACAAGTCCGCAACGTTCAATTATGAAATCATAGACAAATACGACGCTGGTTTGATTTTGTTTGGCCACGAAGTAAAAGCGATCAAAAACGGACAGATGTCTTTAAAAGGAAGCTATATCGCAATAAAAAATACGCCAACACCAGAAATTTATTTGATAAAATCATCAGTTTCACTTTATAAAAAAGCAGGTCCAATGCCCTCGTATGACCCAGAACGTCCACGAAAATTATTGCTGACAAGACAAGAAATCAACAAACTGCTCGCTAAACTCAAACAAAAAGGCTTGACATTAATACCTCTCCGCGTGTATAATAAGCGCAATCTCATCAAATTGGAATTTGCTTTAGTGTCTCCGAAAAAGAAATTTGACAAAAAAGAATCCATAAAAAACAGAGAGATTGATAGACAGATTCAAAGAGCACTAAAGAATTAGACACGGATATCGGGGTTGGTATCGATGTCCGTTTCGTTATTCGTTAAACGTCAACCGAAACGAGCCGCGAAACCGCAACCGAATTAAATATTTTCTAACGTGGGGATGACTGGCTTTGACAAAAAGACCATTAACAATTTGGTCAGGACGAGGCGAGCTAACCTCGCAAAAATGGCTCAAATCAACAAGTGCAAACAAACTTGTAAACAATGTTCGGTCATTGTTCGCAATGCCAACATTTGTATCTGCTGTCGCTTAAATACAAACGATGGCCATCGGCCCGCTTTTGCCCGCAACTCAATATTATTGAACAAAGCGCACGCCTGCCTCACCGGCAGGCAAGCCGGTGACATTTCGCGGGCGATGTTATAAACTTTCCCTAATTTATAACTGAAAAAATCCATAGGGATAGGTTTCGCGGTTTTCTGCTTGTCTCAAATCCGCGCTATCAAACGACTAGACAAGCTATTCCTGTATAACCAAGTTGCTAAACTTTTTGGACGCGGGTTCGATTCCCGCCATCTCCATTCTATAATCTGCGGTATTCGGTTGACGGTTTTGATGCACGTTTCGGTTAACGTTAAACGAAATTTGGATTTGTTACGCAAATCGAAAACCGAATGACGAAACGAGCTTCGATACCGATTACCGACATCCGCTCTACAACTCGCCAATGAGAAAATCTTACAAGTTCGGAAAACGAAAACGAAATGAGCCGGAAATAAAATACCGCGCTAATTTGCAAATCAACGTGCCAATGGTTTTTGTCATTGACGAAACTGGCGCAACGCTTGGCCAAATGACAACGCGGCAAGCGCTCACAATAGCAGAAGAGCGCGGCTATGATTTGGTGGAAGTGTCGCCCAACGCGCAGCCGCCAGTGGTAAAACTTTTGAACCTTGGCAGTTTCCAATATCATCAAACAAAACTTGCTAAACAGCAAAAGAAAAATCAAAAATCAACGGAAACAAAAGGCATTCGCCTATCCCTGAAAATCGCGCAAGGCGATATGGAAACAAAGGCGCGACAAGCTGAAAAATTTCTAGAAAAAGGAAACAAAGCAAAAATAGAACTTATACTGCGCGGACGCGAATTGCAAAAAATAGACATTGCCAAAGAAATAATCAAAAATTTCTTGGCGCAACTAAAAACGCCGTACAGCATTGAACAAGAAACGAGTAAACAAGGAAACAAACTATTTATAATAATAACCCCAAAAGAAAATGTCTAATACCTAATATCTAATTTCTAATGAAATTGCTTATGGCATTTCATTGGATATTAGAAATTGGCAATTGGAAATTTCACAATATTATGCCGAAAATGAAAACAATAAAAACAGTATCCAAGCGGTTTAAAATAACCAAAGGCGGCAAAATCATGAAAAAAACTTGCGGCCAAAATCATTTTAATGCCCGCGAATCAGGCAATGTCACGCGCTCAAAACGTAGAATGTTTCAACAAAGCGGCGCCATGACCAAAGCATTGAACGTAGGAATGCCATATAAAAAATAATTTTGAATTTTAAAACTTTATGTCACGAGTAAAACGAGCAGTATCGCACGTAAAAAAACGCAGAACACTTAGAAAACTTGCAAAAGGATATAAGTGGGGACGAAAAAATACAATTCGCTTGGCGAAAACGGCCGTCAAAAAAGCAGGGCAGCATGCATACGTTGATCGCAAGCGAAAAAAGAGAGTTAATCGCGCACTTTGGTTGGTAAAGTTGAACGCGGCTGTTCGCGAACATGGACTTTCTTACAGCAAATTCATTGCTGGATTGAAGAAAAACAAAATTGAGTTGGACAGAAAGGTTCTTGCCGAATTGGCAGAAAAAAATCCAAAAGTATTTGCAAAAATTGTTGAGAAGGTGAAATAAAAAAGTAGAGACAAGAGATATCTTTGTCTCTACTTTTTTATTTGGTTCTGCCGCGTTTTATCAATTTGGTAATTTTTGGAACCTTAATTCCAACGCCTCTTTTTTTTGGATTTCGTTTTGAAGACATATAAATATATTCACTCGCCTACGCGAATCTTATGACGGATTTCATCACGTCAAAGCTTCGCTATGGCGAAGCGAAGACGGTGCCTTTTGGTTAAAATCCGAACTTTTTTTGACGAAAATCCGGACTGCGAATTTTGACGCTCGGGCGAGGCGGAATTCCCCCCAAACCCCCCTTCCGCCTCGCCCTCGCTTGGGCTGGCGAAAATTTTTGCGGCGGTTGATAATCTTATTTAAAGATTATCAATTTTTATCAGATGATTCAAGTAGCTGATCAATATCAATAGCAGGCACAAACCCATAATGATTAAGTGCGCCCTGTAAGTATCCAAAAAATTCTGGATTCGGCGGTGAAAATTTTGGATGTGGAATCACGATACCTATTGCCTCACCTTGTTCGGCTTCTTTCTCGGTTTGGTAATGATAAGAGAAATTGGTAAAAAACGCTGCGCTCAAGGGATATTCTTGTGGGGAAAAACCGCCAAGTTTTTGATTAACTAATTTCTTTACATCTTTCACCCATGGTTTATCGTCCATTAGAATATTAGGCGTAATCGGCGAGTTTACATCAATAAAAACAGCGAATGGTACATCTTTCGGATTTTGTTTAAGAGCGTTATTAAATAGTCGCCTTATAATTCGTGCGGAAAGTAATTTTTCCAAGGGTGATAAAAATCCAATTTGATGAAGTACACCGGAGCGGTGTTTGCTTTTTGCTTCTACGGCGAGAGACGAGTTCGTAACTCTATGCGTGGCAATAAACTCGCAGTGCTTACTTTTACTATTTTCATCGGTAAATTGTATGTCGCAATCAAGCCGAGCAAATATAGCAGCGATAGCGATCTCGTATCGCACTCCTTGATATTGATTGCGATTTTTTAGTCGCGTCAGAAGTGAAGGTGGCAGTTTTTGTTTATGTATCAGACTACAAACATCAAAAGCCAATGAAAGAAGACTTTTTGAGTATCCGTCGGGTTTTGCTCCCCAAACTTCGCTATTTATACGCTCTGCAGTTTTTTCATTTTTTCCAATCCATTCACCAAGTTTTTCAAGACAGATGGAA
>JACRDX010000065.1 GCA_016212745.1 Candidatus Falkowiibacteriota bacterium
GATGAGAAAAAATATTTGATAGATGAAACGCAGTATTTGGCCGCGGACGTTAGAACAAATGGAGAATATAGCTGGCAATTGAGTGAAAACGAATATTATGTTTTGGGCGACAACCGTGAATTTTCGCTTGATTCGCGTTCATTTGGACCCGTTGATAAAAACTTAATCATCGGAAAAGCGTGGGTGCGCGGCTGGCCGTTTAATAGAGTCGGCGTTTTTGGTGCTGTGAATTATAATATTTAGAATACGTAAAGCGGTTTAGGTATCGATGCCCGTTTCGTTATTCGTTAGACGTCAACCGAAACGAGCTTCGAAACCGCGACCGTCAAACAATTTAGAATTTGATAATCTATATTTTATGCCTCGACGTAAAAAAAGCGAATTGGAAATAAAACAAGTCAAACAAATTAAAACGCCAGCATTGATTGCCGGCGTGAAGGACGCGCTGCCCACAGAAGATAAATTTTGGATGGGGTTGTTGAAAAACATTTTTGAAATTGCGCAAGATTATACTTTTCAGTATATTGACACGCCAATAATGGAGCGGCCAGAACTTTTTGGGCATACATTTGGTCGTGGTAATAAATTGGTGCCGCACGGAATCGCCACTTTTTTGCAAAAAAATGAAAAATTTATCTTGCGGCCAGACACCATTCCTGCGTTGGCGCGCGCGTTTATTGAGCATAATTTGGGAAATCAGAGCTCAATTTTAAAATTATTTTCTTTTGGCAAAATTTTTCGCGGGATTGAAGATGAGCATGTTGGAAATTTGCGGCAGGCAAACGAGCTCACTTTGGAAGTTTTTGGCAATAAGGCAGGCGCAACAGAAGCTGAATTGATTTTTATTTTTTACAATTTGTTCAAACGAATCAATGCCGAGTCAGTTGTTATTCTGAATAGCTGCGGTTGTCTGAACTGCATTGAAAATTATGAAAAAGCGTTGCAAATGTATTATCGTCCCAAAAAAGTTGGGCTGTGCGTGAAGTGCAAAAATAATTTGGGTCGCAGAATTTTTGATGTTTTGAAATGCGAAAACACACGTTGCCAAAAAATCAGAGAAGACGCGCCGCAAATTGTTGATTGGTTGTGCCAAGAATGCAAAGACCATTATTTTAAAGTTGTTGAAGCGCTTGATGATTTGCAGGTTCCATATCAATTGAATCCTTGGCTGATTAAAGATTTTGAATATCAAAATCGCACAATTTTTGAAATGAGATTTAATGAAGGCGGGTCAAATAAAAGTTTGTTGCTGGCAAAAGGTTCGCGGCATGACAATTTGGTGCAAATGCTTGGCGGCGATTCTGTTCCAGCAGTTGGCATCAGTTTGGTTGCGGAAAAAATTATCCGGTTGATGCGCGAAAATAAAATTGTGGCACCAGAACGTCCTGGAACAGATGTTTATCTGGCGCAATTGGCAGAAACGGCAAAAAGAAAGGCAATGGTATTTTTTGAAGATTTGCGAAAAGAGGGGTATGCGGTCAAAGCAAATTTTACGCGCAACAGTTTGAAGAGTCAGCTTGAGCACGCAAAAAAAGTTGACGCCAAGTTGATTTTGATTTTAGCGCACAAAGAAATAATGGAAAATACAATTATTTTGCGCGACGCTGAAAGCGGAGCGCAGGAAGTTGTTAATTTTGACAAAGTAAAAATAGATATTAAAAAGAAGCTGCATGAAATAAATGCGCGGCGCTCAAAATCTAGGTCTTGATTTCTAGTTGCGGTTCTTGTATACTTTCGCTATAATTTAAATATGGTAGAGACGAGATACCAGCCTGCTGGACGGGCAGGCATCTCGTCTCATAGAAAGGGGACGGACAATATGGCAGTGGAAGTTAAGAAGAAAAGGAGCGAAACCTTTGAATCTTTGTTGCGCAGATTTAATAAAAGAATAATGCAGAGCGGCGTTTTGTTGCAGTTCAAAAAAGTGCGTTTTTTGCGCAAAGGTGAAAATCGCAACAAGCGGCGCGCAAGCGCGCTTTATCGCATGAAAATTACCGGGCAAAGAGAACATTTGCAAAAAATGGGTCTTTTGAAAGAAGACGACAAAAAGAAAAAGCGACGCAGATAATTTTATGTCTTTAATACAACACATAGACGTTGATTTAAAAGCTGCGATGCTTGCGAAGAACGAGATAGATATTGGAACGTTGCGAATGTTAAAAACGTCGTTGAAAAATCGCGCGGTGGAAATGCTTAAGCCGTTGGAACAATTGAGCGACGAAGAAGTTGTTGCTGTCCTTAAAACCGAATCAAAAAAGCGCAAAGAATCAATTGAAATTTTTGGACAAAATAACCGCGCTGATTTGGCGGATAAGGAAAAAGCAGAATTAAACGTCATTGAAAAATATTTGCCGCGCCAAATCAGCGCGGAAGAATTAAAAGCAAAAATTACAGAAGCAATTGCAGAAATGCCGGAAAATGACCGTAAAAATTTCGGCGCAATAATGAAAGTTGTGATGGCAAAATATCCTGGACAAATTGACGGCAAAATTGCCAGCAGTATTATAAAAGAAGCTTGTAGCTTGTAGGAGGATAGTTTTTAAATTGGGCGTCCATGCTTCCCAATCAAAAAATAATTAAAAAGTTTTTTAATCAAAAGACAGCTGTCTCAGCATTGTTTGTTTTTTGCGCGGCAGTTGTTTTTTTAATACCATTTGTCGCTGCTGCGCAGGTTGACATGCAGACAGATTTACAACCCATTCAAGAACAGACAGGTTTGCCAACAGGAGACATTCGCGTGATTATCGCAAAAATTATCCGCATTATTTTGGGTTTTATTGGTTTGATAGCGATTTGTATTGTTTTGTACGCGGGCTATTTGTGGATGACATCTGGAGGCGACCCAACTAAGGTTGGCAAGGCGAAAAAGTGGCTGATAAACGGCGTGATTGGTTTGCTGATTATTTTTTCTTCATATTCAATAGTGAGTTTTATTTTAAGTCGTTTGCTGGCTATTACGCACGGAATTCCCATTGTTTCTTCAACCGAGGATGCGGTGATAGATGTTGGCGGCGGAGGATTGGGTGGCGGTGCGCTTGGCAAAGTGGTTGCTGACCATTGGCCAGGCCGCAATGCGACCGACGTGGCGAGGAATACCAATATTATGGTGCGATTTGGCACTGCGTTTGACCCATATTCCATTCTTAAAACAGATGACAATTTAAAGTGCGAGGAAAAAACAATTTGCGGCCGGCTGAACTATAACAACATAAAAATTTATTTGCTTAAAGATCAGGAAAAAAATCAATGGCCGCAAGATGACGCAAAATTGATTAAAGACGGAATGGTGACTGTGAGCGAAGACCATAAGATTTTTGTTTTTAATCCATATAATCCAGAAGACCCGAAAAAATATCTTGGTTCTTCTACCGAAGATGTTTCGTATGTTGTTTATTTAACGCAAAATATTTTGAAACAAGGCAGCAAAAAAACGATTTTTGAAAGCAATGCGCCTGATTATGCATGGATGTTCACAACAGGCACAACCATTGACCAGACGCCGCCGTACGTCAAATCTGTTGTGCCACTTGGGCCTGACAAAGTTGCGCGCAACTACATTGTTCAGATGAATTTCAGCGAGCCCATTATTCCGCCGTTTCACCAGACTGCCAGCGGCACTGGTGCTGACGCTGACAATGAGATTTATTTAAAAACCAGTAGCGGATATATTTCCGGCAATTTCAAGGTTGGTTTAAATGGATTCAGGACAGTTGAATTTATCACTGACAAAGAGTGCGAAGGTGTAAAAGTAAATTCTTGCGGCGAAAAAATTTATTGTTTGCCAGCTGATGCGACAATTGGCGTGACAATAAAGGCAGGCCAATTGTCCAATGAGCCGCCAATGGCACTTTTTCCGCCTAAGGGAATTGTTGATGGCGCTGGAAATTCTTTGGATGGCAATCACAATGGAGTGAGCGAAGGCCAGCCAAATGATAATTACAATTGGTTGTTCAGCACAAGCGGAGAAATTGATGTTATTCCGCCAATAATAGATGAACTGTCACCGAATTTAAACGCGGGAAATGTTGATCCAACAGCAATCGTTTCAATTTTCTTTGATTCAGCGATGAGCACCGACAGTTTATTTGGAAATGTCATATTAAAAGGCGACCAGTGGGAAAAATGGTATTCAATCAAAGTTGAAGACAGAGAAAAACAGGGCAAAATTATTACCAGCGCGAGAATTAACATACAGCACGGTGATTTTGATAAAGCGCCGGAAAAAAAGCCAACGTTTAAATATTATTCAATTGTCACCAACGGTGTGCGCGATTTGTTGCAAAATTGTTATCGGCCATGCAAGGGTCCGAATTGTTTGAACACTGCTGCGTCTTGTTGTCCTGACCCGAAAACAGGTATTTGCAAACCAGAATTGGTTGCTGGCTGCGGGCTATAAAATGTGATGAAATTTTCAATTATCAATTATCAATTATCAATTTTCTCCGCCAAAGGCGGATGCGCCTGTGGCGCAAAATAATTTACAATGTTCAAGAATCAAAAAAAACTATTTTTCGTAATGATGGCGTTAATTGTCGCAGGTATTTTTGTTGCGAAAATTGTTTTTGCGCAGGTTGATGTTGGTTTGCAGCCGCTTGCAAGCACCGGCTTGTCGCAAGAAGACCCGAGAATGATTGTCGCGAAAATCATAAAAATTATTTTGAGCTTTTTGGGAGTTGTTTTTCTGGCGCTGATTGTTTATGGCGGATTTTTATGGATGGCTGCTGGAGGCAGCGACCCAAAAAATGATAAGGCCCGAAAAACATTAATAGCCGCTGTTATTGGCATAATCATTGTGTTGAGCGCTTACGCGATTACCGCTTTTGTCATCAGTAGGTTAGGCGAGGCGACCGGTATTGAAATTGTCGGAGGGTTGCCAAGCGGAGGCGAAGAAGGAGGTGTGGGCGGAGAGGGTGGCGCTACCGGTGGGGCGAATTTTTACGTAAAATCCTTCATGCCAAATGGAAAATCTGAAATATATAATGTCCAAGTTCGCGTTTTGTTTAATAAAGAAGTAAAAGAAAACTCTGTTTCTGGAAATTTTATTGTGCGGCAGGCAGCTGACAGCAAAGAAGTTGACGGCAAAGTTGAAGTTGACGCTGCCAAAATTATTTTTACGCCAAGTCAAAAATGCGCTGAAAATGAAACGCAGTTTTGTTTTGATAAAAATACGCAATACGAAATTGTTGTGAAAGAAGGATTGCGCAGCATTATTGATTCAAAAATAACGTGCAGCGCATCATTTGCGTGTTCTGCGAAATTTACAACCGGAGAGAGCTTTGATGATGCGACTCCGAAAATTTATGTCAGCTATCCTGTTGGCGGACAAAGCGTGAAAGCAAACAGTATTTTGTTGATGCAGGCAAAAGCAACGGATAATTTTGGGGTTTCGTCAGTTGATTTTTTCTTTGACCAAAAAAAGATTGGCGCTGACCAGCCAAAAATCGCAGCGCTAAAAGAATTTGACGCTGCGTTTGATTTTGATTTGACTGGCGCTGCATTAGGCAAACATTTTGTCAGCGCACGAGCATTTGATTTGGCTGCGAATTTTGGCAACGCGCCAGAAATTAGTTTTTATGTAAAAGATGAAAGTTGTTTTAATGCCAAGGATGAAATTATTTGCGGAAAACCAGAGTGCGGTTTGTGCGATGGTGGCAAGTGTGATAATGATTCGCAATGCGCCACTGGAACATGCGACAAGACAAAAGCCGTTTGCGTTGATTTGCCAATTATTTCCAGCGTGTCGCCAGCAAAAGGCGCCGCAGGAAATTTCGTGACGATTTCTGGAAAATATTTTGACGATTTTGGACCAGCCAGCAAAGTTGAGTTTAAAGATGCCAAGAGCGCATGGATAAAAGCAGAATTAGGTTGCGCTGCTAAATCATGGACAAACAATCAAGTGGTGGTGGTTGTTCCGTCTGCTGTGGCTAGCGGGCCGATAAAAATAACAACGAAAAAAGGATATGTTGACGCAACTGACAATGACCGCGGCTGGAAAGGCGATTTTATTTATGATGCGAATGTTAAGTGGCCGGGTTTATGTTCAGTGACAAACGCGCTTGGTCAGGCGGCCGGCAAATACGCTGATTTGGTAATTGCCGATGGTAGTGGTTTTGGCGATTCGCGCGGCGATGGCGACAATGTTTATTTTGGCGAATTTAGCGCTGACATCAGTGGCACTTGGGCTGATAAAAAAATATCAGGCGTCAAGATTCCTAATTTGCAGCCCGGAAAAATTAATGTAAAAGTTTCTAATAACAATGTTTTGAGCAATGCTGTTTCTTTTGACATTTTGCAGACAGCTGAACTGCCAATGATTACCAGTATAAGTCCTGCGAACGGCGGCAAAGGTCAGTACGTGACGATTTCCGGCTCAAATTTTGGCGACACTATTGGCCAGGTGCAGTTTGTAAAAGAAGATGACCCTAGCAAAATATACGTTGCTGAATTGGGTTGTAGTCAGGGCGCGTGGAATAATGCGCAGGTTGTTGTGAAGGTTTCGTCAAAAATTCCAATTGCCAATATTGGCAAATACACAGTTCAGATTGTTAAAGGCGAAGTGAAAAGCAATCAAGTAATGTTTGAGGTGAATAGTAAGGCAGTCACGCCTGGCATTTGTTATGTTAAACCAGCGAACGGACCAGCTGGCACGAAAATTGAAATCAGCGGTGAAGAATTTGGCGCGTCGCAGGGAAATACTGGGAGGGTGGTTTTTTATAATGACGCGGAAGTGAAAGATGGATTAGTTTGGGCAAATGAAAAAATTTCAAATATTATTGTTCCGCAAACAGCAAAAAGCGGGCCTGTTTATGTTTTGAGTTCTGCTGGATTGAAAAGCAATGAGGTGAATTTTTCCGTTGGTTTGTGCACTGCCAATAGCTGCGCCGCTGGACAAACGTGTTGCAATGGTTTGTGCTTGCCAGCTGATGAATGCAAGGCAGCTGGATTGCAATCTTGCGAATACGCGTGGATGTTTAGCACAGGATTGTTGCCGATTTATCCAGAGGTTTTGGAAATTCCTGTTTGCTCAAAAGATTATCCAGAAAGTCCGTCGCCATTTAAGAATTTGAAAAATGCGTGTCCAAATGCCGAGACAAGCGCCATTTTCAATACGATGATGGACACAACCAGTTTTGTTAACAATGTAATTGTTTCAGCTTGCAATTCTCAAAAAGATGATTGCAATTTGGCGAATTGTTCAAAAGAGGGCGCAAATTGCCACAATTTGGCGTTAAAAGATTTTGACAATCCGCCGTTTGAATTTCGCGTTGTAAAATATCTTGGCGATGACAGAACGCAGCTGGTGTTAAAAACAAAATTGCAGACAAATTTAAAATATAGAGTGACATTGTTGTCTGGCGCAAAAGGAATCAAATCGCAGAGCGGCTTGGCGATGATGATGCCATATTTTTGGGAGTTTGCGACAGGCAACGCCAGTTGCAGCGTTGACCATATTTTGGTTAGTCCAAGCAAAGCGTTGTTGGATGATGTTGGCAAAGAAACAAAATATGTCGCGCAGTGCGTGGCGAAAAATTGTAACACAGTCACTTGTCCGACAGAAAGCGAGTGGAAATGGGGATTTTCTGATGCTGATTACGCGGCACCGCGAGCAATGTTGGATTGGGATGTTGATGAAAATTTCAGCACTGCAAAAGCTTTGGCAGAAACCAATCCTGACAAAGACATTGAAATATATTCGGTGTTTAAATCATATGACGAAAAACAGCCGGGCGAGTACAGCGATACAGCTGATTTGCAGATAAAATTCGCAGCACCGCAGGTAATAGATTTTTATCCTGCGTGCTTTACGGCTTGCCCGAGCTCGTTGGTGTTCGCGAAATTTAATACCAGCATGCTGGTTAAAAATGACTGGCAAAATAAAGTGATTGTTTTGCCATGTTTGTCGCAGGCATGCACAACATTTACGGCGGCTGGCCAGATTGCGGGTGATGCGAGTTATGATAGCGAAACAAAGACAGTGAACTTTGTGTTGCAACCGGGCGCGTTTTTTGTGTCAAATACATATTATCGCGTAATAATTGATGGCGACATAAAAAGCGAGGCAAATAAAGCGCTCACAGAATTGAACTATGATGAAAATAATGACGGCAAAATAGATTCTTATTCTTGGATTTTTAAGACAAAAGATGATTCGGCCGTTTGCAAGCCGCAAAAAGTTAATGTTATTCCGCAAAAAATGATTAGCTATGATAAGGCGCAAAAGATTTTATATCAGGCAAGTCCAATCGGCGATCCGCTAGGTTGCGATGGCGTTGGGGAAATATTGGCGCCAAATCTTTATTCATGGACATGGGATTCATTGAAGCCATCAGTTGCGATAATTTCAACTGACCAGCGCAATCTGAATTTGCCAAAATATTGCAATGCAAAATGTTTGTTAAGCGGTAGCGTGCCAAAAGATCAGGCGGCGATTTGCGGAAATGGAAAAATTGAATATGGCGAAGAGTGCGATGACAGCAACAAATTAGATGGCGATGGTTGCAATTCAAAATGTTTGAACGAAGGAAGTGTCGCGTGTCTGAAAGTTGATGATGCGAATTGTTGCGGCAATGGAATCAAAGACAAAGCAGAGGATTGTGATGATAAAAATGCAAAGAGCGCTGATGGTTGCAGCTCAAAATGTTTGAACGAAGGGTCAACGATTGCTGGGTTTATTTGCGGAAATGGAAAAATTGAATATGGCGAGGATTGTGATGATAAAAATGTTTTGGCAAAAGATGGATGCAATAGTCAATGTTTGTTTGAAGGAGCGCAATATGTTGTTGGCGCTGAGCCAATGATTTGTGGAAATGGAAAATTGGACGTGAATGAAGAGTGCGAAATGACTGATGCTGGATGTTCAAAAAACTGTTTGTGGCAGGGAACATTAAAATGTTCAAAGGCCGGTGAAGCAAATTGCTGCGGAAACGCGAAAATTGATGTTGGCGAAGAATGCGAGATTTATGATGTTTGGTGCGCGCAAAATTGTTTGAAACAAGGCGCGGATTATTCGTGGGGTGCGGTTTGTGGAAATGGAAAAGTTGAGCCAGGCGAAGACGCGGGCTGCGAGCCAGCAATTGATGAAAGCGCGCCGGGAAATTTTTACCAATTGGCAACTGTTGTTGGCGCGCTGCCTGAAAAAGTTTTTGTTGATTCAACAAACATTTTAGCTTATCCGTGGGATATAAATGCTACCGCGAAGATTTTACAGGCAAAGGATATAAACGCAGCTGAATTGATTTATACGACATTGGGTTATGAAAATGGCCCGACTGATGGGAAAAAGGGTGGCGAAGGCGAAAGCCCGACCGGTTGCAAAGGATATGGTGAAGTGGCGTTTGTAAAAACTTCACCAGTTGCGAACGCGACAAACGTGTGTTCAAATGCTAGCATTTTGTTAGAGTTCAATCAACCGCTAAACTTGGATAGCTTAGCCAAAAAAATAACAGTTACTGTGGTTGGAGCGCAAATGCCGCCAGCTGCCGCGACAATTAAGAGCTGGCAAGACGCGAGCAGCAGCAATACAAAAGTTTTGATTGAACCAATTGGATTGTTAACCAGCAATAAGGCATATTTTGTGACGGTCGCGAATGGCGTTATTGATTCTTGTGGAAAAGCGACAACAAAACCATTGGCCATTGGATTTACAGTTGATGGCGCGTGTAAAGTTGTGGCGCTGACAATTGATCCGGCCACAAAAATTTTCACCAAGCCAGCTGAAGAGCAGGAATTTGTCGCAATAGCGCAAGCTGAAAAAGATTATATTCACGAAGTTGTTGGACAATATGAGTGGACAATTACTTGGAAGTTGCCCGAATCGTCAAAAGACATTGTTGGCATTAAGCCATCGTCCAAAAATCCAAGCGAAAATATTGAAATAGCTTTTGCAAAAGACAAAGAAGGCCAAGATAATTTGCTTTATGCTGTTTTGGAAATAAGCGCAGACGCTTTGTTTGGAGGCATTGAAATTGGCAAAGGATTAGAAGCTGCCGCAAACATTGATGTAATATTTTGCGATAAATTTTGGATGTGGAATGCCAACAAATATTTTGGTGACCCGAAACTTGATTTTGGCAAATTCAATTTGCAGATGTTTTATTGTAGAGATGGAAAAAGCAAGGAGGATGCGCTAGATGATTTGCCATTGATTAAAGATGTTGCTGGTAGCGTGAATAAGACGCAGTCGCCGATGATTTTTTACGAAGTGTTTTTTGTGCGTGAAACAGGGCCATATGGCGCGCCGCAAGCAGATTATGATTATGTGTCTGATGCGATGTCTTTGCGCATTGCTGAAAATCCGGGCGCTTGGCCGTTGGAACTTTGGTACAAACAATATGTGCCAAATCCGGGAGGTCCGCAATCAATGGATGTTGATGGTTATCACGCGATAAAAGACGGCAGAACAATGTATGTTTCAGGAGCCAATGTTTCTGATGACAAAAAGATTTTTAATAATGTTTATATTTTCAGCTATACTGACAAAGCAAACGCCAATAGTTTGGCGATTGTTAATCAACTTTTGAACAATTGGAAATTTAACACGAATGTTGAGGTTTTGAAAAAGCAAATGATTCAGCGCGATACAAAACGTGTGAATGACGCAGCATTTGTAAAATATTTGTTAAATGATTCAAAAAACCCTGGCTCGTATTTTAAGATTTATGCAGATTATCCGCATTTGGACGCTGGCTCATATGTAAAAAATGTCACTTACAGCATGTGGCCATCGTGGCAAGAAGAATTTGGCGCTGATTTGCAGAATTCTTTGCCAGAAGATCCATTGAACCATTTTGCTGATGTTGCGCCGCTCAACAAAAATGCCGTTATGCAAGCCGGTGTTGTTGATGAAGCTAAATATCAGGCATGCGGTGATGGCTATTGCGAAAAATCAAAATCGCAGTGCTTGGAAACCAACGATTTATGCAGATTGTGTCCAATTGGTTATGACGTAAATACGTGCTATGATTCATTAAATAAGAAGTTTTACTCGCAATCTGGAAAATATCAACCAGTTTATTCATATAAATATCTGCCAGCAGCTAAACAATGCCAATTTAATTATTACTTAGAAACCGAAGCATTGTTGGCTGGTTATAAATTTGAGTTTAAACCAGAAGTTTGTAAATAGAAAAAGGTTATCGGTAATAGGTTTCGAAGCTCGTTTCGTTATTCGTCTAACGTTTACCGTTAACCGAAACGGACATCTATACCGAACCCGACATCCGATTTAATTTTAATTTTATGTTTGACGATCCAAAATTACAAAAACAGTCTGCTAAATTTGTCCCGCCAATGGCAGGACCATCGGAAAAAGTGCCGGGCGTAGAAGATATTTTTGCTTTGCCTAAGGCGGGTTCAACTTCGCCAGCGGCCCTGTCATCGGTTCCGCCATTGGCTCCGCCGCTGGCCCCGCCACCGCTGGCAGGGCTGGCAAGACCAGTTGCAAGCAAAAAGGGAATTTTTATTGCGCTGGCAATCATTGTACTTGTGGCGATTTTAGGCGCGGCCGGCTGGTTTGTATATGATATGGTGATTACTGGCCAATCTATAAATAAAGGAATTGAAACATTAAAACAAACCCCGCCTGCGCCAGAGGTTAAAACAGAAGCGCCAAAAGTTGAGCAGCAAGCGGTTGTGCCTGCTCCTGTTGTGGAACCGGAAGCAAGCATTGTTGATAGCGATTCAGACGGTTTGATTGATAGCGAAGAACTGACATATGGCACAAATCCGCAAAAAGCTGATACTGACGATGATGGTTTGACTGACAAAGAAGAAGTGAAAATTTATCAGACAGATCCATTGAACCCTGATACTGATGGTGATTCGTTTATTGATGGAGTGGAAGTGAAAAATGGATATAATCCAAATGGCAAAGGCAAATTGTTAGATTTTGAAAAGGCGAAAAAAGCGCTGCAAGGCGTTGAATAAACATTATGGCTGAAGAGAAAAATAAACTACACGAGCTGACGGCAGAGGGCAAAATTCATGTAATGCCTGAATTTTTTCGCCCCGCCGTCGCTAAGGCTATGGCGGGTAAATCTGCTGTTGTTAGCATTGGCAAGGACAGCAAGGCGAAGAGAATTAAGCCGCTTTATATTGTTGTTGCGGTTTTATTGGTTGGCATGTTTGGAGGGTCGGTTTATTTGCTATATTTGAGTACCAAGCCAGTCATCACTCCAGCGCCAGTGGTTGTGCCACAGCCAGCGCAAGCTCCGGTTGTTGAACAACCTGCCCCGGTTGTAGAGCCAGTTCCTGAAGTTGCGCCTGAAGCAAAACCGATTGTTGAGCCGTTTAAACCTGAAAAATTGGCAGAAGCAGCTTTAACTGAAAATGCTGGTGTTGACAGCGACAAAGACGGGCTGACTGACGGCGAAGAAATGTTGTTTGGTACAAACAAAAACAAAGAGGACTCTGACAAAGATGGATATATTGACGGGACAGAAGTGTTGAACTTATACAATCCACAAGGAACAGCGCCGGTGAAATTGGAATTCACGAATTTTGTTAAAGTTTACACAAATGATTCTGCAAAATATTCTTTCTTTTATCCTGAAGAGTGGACAATAGAGCCGAGCGCAGTTAATGACAATGAAGTGGTTTTGCGTTCAGCTGGCGATGAGTTTATAAATATTTTTACAGTCAAAAAAGATGCTGCCCAAAGTTTGCAAGATTGGTATTTGGCAATGGTTCCGACGTTGACCATTGATAAAATTGAGAAAATTAACAGCAACAAAAATAAGCTTGAAGGAGTCGTGAGCCCAGATGAATATACATATTATTTCGCGCAAAATGATTTGATATATGTTGTCCATTATAATGTTGGCAAAGATTTAGCGGTAAATTATCCAACAGTTTTGAAAATGATTGCGAATAGTTTTAATTTAGGATTTTAAGCATGTTTGTTCTAGAAGTTAATAACCAAACACAGACAAAGGTGGACAAAAAATGGTTGGAGGGTGTTGTTCAGATTTGCCGAAAAGTTTTGAAAATTCACAAAAGCCAAGCAATATCCTTGGCTTTTGTGACACCGCTGGTTATTAAAAAAATAAATTTGGCATATCGCGGCAAAAACGAGGTGACTGATGTTTTGTCGTTTGAAGAAGATGGTTCAGAGTCATTGGGTGAAATTATAATTTGTCTTGCTCGCGCGAAACAACGAGCAAAAGTAGCTGGTTGGCCGCTAAAAAATGAAGTTGCAAAATTGTTGATCCATGGATATTTGCATTTGATGGGATATGACCACGAAAAATCAGTAAGCGTGGCATACAAAATGGAGTCGTTGGAAAAGAGAATATTAAATAAATTTGTAAGTATGAAATATAAATCGGCAATCGGTTGCGGCATCGATGCCCGTTTCGGTAAACGATAAACGGATAACGAAACGAGCCGCGAAACCATTTATCGATTACCGAAAAATTAAAAATTTTCTACGCTATGTTTAGCCTTCGTAAATTAATCAGGAGTTTTGGATTCGCGATTAAAGGGATAGGCCTGGTTTTTAAGAGCGAGCAAAATTTTAGGATTCATATTTTGGCAAGTATCGTTGTCGTTGCGGCTGGAATTTTTTTTAAAGTCGCTGTGTGGCAATGGTGCTTGCTGATTTCAATGATATTGTTGATTTTTTTGCTGGAAATTGTGAACACCGCTTTTGAAAGAATGGTGGATATGTTGCAGCCGCGGGTTCATTTATACGCCGGAGAGATTAAGAATATGATGTCAGCAATGGTGCTGATAGCGGCAATTGGCTCAATAATTATTGCTTGGCTGATTTTTGGACCGCATTTGACGACATTTTTCATTATGCTGAGCAAAGTTACAGGTAAATTTTGAAAAGTCGTTTATTTATTGTACAATTAAATATAGGACGGCTCTGCTATGGCGGGGCAAAGGTATTTTTATACTATGAACGAAGTGATTTTAACTGGTTTAGATATAGGTAGTAGCATGATTCGTATTGTTGTTGGACAAGCAGTGCAAAAAGACAATGTTTCGCAGCTGAATGTCATTGGCGTTGTTGAAGTGCCGTCGCAAGGCGTGAGCAAAGGTTCTGTTGTAAGCATTGAGGATGCTGTTTCAAGTTTGTCCGCCGCAATTGAAAAAGCTGAACGAATGATTGGATTGCCAATAAAAGATTTATGGGTCGCGATTTCCGGAACGCATATCAAATCGCAGGAAAGTTTGGGCGTTGTCGCGATTTCGCGCGCAACCGGCGAAATTCAGGACAGTGATGTTGAGCGAGTAATTGATCAGGCGCGGTCAACGGCCGTACCTGTTAATTACGAAATAATTCATATAATTCCTCGTTCATTTTCAGTTGATAATCAGACAGACATTAAAGATCCGGTTGGAATGTCTGGAATTAAATTGGAGGTTTCAACACAAGTAATCCGCGGGCTTTCGCCCCAGATTAAAAATTTGACCAGATGCATTCACCGCGTCGGCGTTGATATAAACGATCTGATACTTTCTAATTTGGCTGCCGCGGAAGCTGTTTTGACTGATAGGCAAAAAGAAGTTGGTGTTGCGGTGATTGATATTGGCGCCACAACGACAAACTTGGTTGTTTTTGAAGATGGTGAGCTTTATTATGCCAGCATTTTGCCGATTGGCTCAAATCACATTACGTCTGACCTTGCAATCGGTTTGCGGACATCCTTGGAAGTTGCCGAACGGGTGAAAATTGATGCGGGTCATTGCTTGTCCAAAAATTTTGATAAAAAAGAAGAGATAAATTTGCAGGATTTTGGCGGCGATGACCAAGCGTTTTCTAAAAAATTTGTTGCCGAAATTATTGAAGCGCGCACAGAAGAAATTTTTCAAAAAGTTGATGAGGAATTGCAAAGAATACACAGAAGCGGATTGCTGCCAGCTGGCATTATGCTTGTTGGCGGCGGCGCCAAATTACCCGGCATTGTTGAAGTTGGCAGACGCAAAACAATGCTGCCAGTAAGCATTGGCACATTGCCAAAGTTTAATACGGCCGTTGATCGAGTTAGCGACGTGTCTTTTGCCACTGCGCTTGGTTTGGTGATGTGGGGCTATCAGGCGCATAATCAAACGTTGAATAAACGATATGGGTTTGGAAATAAAATACAAATTATCAAAGACGCGGCGGCAAAAGTAAAAGATTGGATAAAGGGGTTAATGTCGTAAATAAAAACAAAAAACAAAAATCAGGAGGATTTTTGCTTTTTTATTTACAATGAGATAAAATGATATAACAAATTTTAAATTTTATGCCAGAAGTTAAACCACCAATTGAGACAGTAGCCAAAATTAAAGTGATTGGAGTGGGGGGTAGCGGAGGGGCAGCGGTGAACAGAATGATCGCGGCAAAAGTTCAGGGAGTGGAATTCATTGCCGTGAATACTGATTTGCAGGCGTTGCGGGCAAACAACTCCGGAGGCAAACTTCATATTGGAAAAGCGACGACGCGCGGGCTTGGCGCGGGAATGAACCCTGATTTGGGCAGAAAAGCTGCTGAAGAATCGCAGAATGAAATAAGGGAAATGCTAAAAGGGTCAGACATGGTTTTTATTACTTGCGGGCTGGGCGGAGGCACTGGATCTGGCGCTGCCCCTGTAATTGCTGAATTGGCCAGAGAGCTTGGGGCGCTTACAGTTGCAGTTGTGACAAAGCCGTTCGCGTTTGAAGGCGGGCCGCGTAGAAAAATCGCGGATGAAGCTTTGCGGCAGATTGAAAACAAAGTTGACACATTGATTGTTATTCCAAATGACAAAATCTGGCAGATTATTGATAAAAAAACGCCAATCGTTGAAGCTTTTGCTATGGTTGACGAGGTTTTGCGGCAGGGTGTGCAAGGGATTTCAGAGCTGATTACTTTGCCAGGTTTAATTAACGTTGATTTTGCTGATGTTAAGACAATTATGTCAAGCGCTGGGTCTGCGTTAATGGGCGTTGGCGAGGCAACTGGTGATAATCGCGCAATTGAAGCTGCGAAAGCCGCGATTTCCAGCCCATTGTTGGAAACATCCATTGAGGGCGCCAAAGGCGTTTTGTTCACGGTGATTTCCGGGTCAAATTTGTCAATGCACGAGGTCAATGACGTGGCAAAAATAATTACCGAAAAAGTTGATTCTGACGCGCGCATTATTTTTGGCGCCGTTGTGGATGAAAAAATAAAAGACACATTGAAGGTGACTGTTGTTGCGACCGGTTTTGAAAAAAAGGACAATTTGATGCGAATGCCGCAACCATCTGTCACATATTTTGGACAGCCGGTTAAAAAAGCAGAACCAAAGCCAAGCCATTTATTCACCGCTGGCTCAACGCCAGGTTTTGACAATAAAGAAGAGACGCCGGTTACAACTCGTGAAAAAGCAAAAGAATCTGTGCGTGAAAAAGTAAAAGAAGTTGATGATGATGGTGATGATTTTGAAATCCCAGCGTTCATCCGCAAAAAAATGATGTGATAAGAAAAATGTCAAATATCCAATATCCAATTCCTAATGAAATGTTCAATGTCTAACAAGAAATCTAGCATTTGTCATTTCATTGGTAATTAGTAATTAGAAATTGGGAATTTTATCTATGTCTTATTCTGGCAATAAGATTATTCAGATTTGCAAACGCGATGGCAGAATCGTGGATTTTGACCAAAATAAAATCACGACCGCGATTTTGAAAGCAATGCAGGCTACTGAAGAAGGCACAAAAGAGCAAGCGGAAAAAGCATCGGATGAAGTTGTTGAACGGCTTAACAAAAAATTTCACGAAAGAACAATTCCGGCGGTTGAAGAAATTCAGGATATTGTTGAAGATGTTTTGATTGATAATAAATTGCGCAAAACCGTTAAAGCGTATGTGATTTATCGCGACCAGCACGCGAAAATCCGCGAAATGAGCAATTTAATTGACCCAAATGATTTGATTGAAGGTTATTTGCAAAAACTTGATTGGCGCGTCAAAGAAAACAGCAACATGGATTTTTCTTTGCAGGGTTTGAACAATTACGTTGCTTCAACTATCAGCGCAAACTATTGGCTGAACAAAATTTATCCGCCAAAAATAAAAGATGCGCACGTGAATGGCGATTTTCACATTCATGATTTACAGATTTTATCTACCTATTGTTGCGGCTGGGATTTGTACGACTTAATTTTGCGCGGCTTTGGAGGAATTTCCGGCAAAGTTGAAAGCCGACCGCCGAAACATTTTGCCACAGCATTGGGCCAGTTGGTGAATTTTTTTTATACTTTGCAGGGCGAGTCAGCTGGCGCGCAAGCAGTTTCCAGCGCAGATACATATTTGGCGCCGTTTATCAGATATGATGGATTGACGCAGGAGCAGGTCAAACAGCAGATGCAAATTTTTTTGTTCAATATGAATGTGCCAACGCGAGTAGGGTTTCAAAGTCCTTTTACTAATGTGACAATGGATTTGTTTGCTTCGGGAATTTTAGCCAAAGAGCCGGTCATAATTGGTGGCCAGCCACAAAAAGAAACTTACGGTGAATTCCAAAAAGAAATGGACATGTTCAATCAGGCGTTTATTGAGGTGATGACAGAGGGCGATAGAAAGGGCAGGGTTTTGAGCTGGCCAATTCCAACGTACAACGTCACAAAGGACTGGAATTGGGATGCGCCAATTATTCAAAAAATCATGGAAATGACATCAAAATATGGCATTCCATATTTTGCGAATTTTATATTTTCCGACATGAAACCAGAGGATGCGCGGAGCATGTGTTGTCGGTTAAAATTGGACAATAGAGAATTGCGAAAACGCGGCGGCGGTTTGTTTGGCGCAAACCCTTTGACAGGCAGCATTGGTGTGGTGACGATTAATATGCCGCGCTTAGGATATTTATCAAACAGCAAAGAAGAATTTTTTGAGAGTTTGGGAAAGTTGATGGATTTGGCAAAAGAAAGTTTAGAAGTTAAGCGCACTGTTTTGGAAAATCTCACAGATGGCGGACTTTATCCTTATTCAAAGCATTTTTTGGGCTCAATCAAAGAGCGGTTCGGCGGATATTGGCAAAATCATTTTAATACCATTGGTTTAAATGGAGTTAACGAAGCCGCGTTGAATCTGCTGGGCCAAGATATTACGACAGTTGAAGGCCACAAGTTTGCGCGGCAGGTTTTGGATTTTATGCGGGAGAGAGTTATGGATTACCAAAACGCAACTAATCACTTGTACAATCTGGAAGCCACACCAGCTGAAGGCGCGTCATATCGTTTTGCCAAAATTGATAAAAAGAAATTTCCAGATATTATTGTGGCGAATGAGGTTGCTTATCGCGCGCGAAACGCAGCTCCATATTACACAAATTCCACGCATTTGCCAGTTGGCTATACTGACGATATTTTTACAGCATTGCGATTGCAAGATGATTTGCAAATTCGCTATACCGGCGGCACTGTGTTCCACGGCTTTCTTGGCGAAAAAATGCCATCCCCAGAAGCCACGAAAGAGCTTGTCAAAAAAATTGCCAATAATTTTCGGTTGCCATATTTTACAATTACGCCAACGTTCAGTATTTGCCCAATTCACGGTTATTTATCTGGGGAGCATGAGTTTTGTCCATTGTGCGACGAACAAGCTGGGTATGTGGATCAAGGTAGGGAACCGTTGCAGGTTGCTGAAGCTGTGGATAACACGGCGCAAACCTTGAAAAATGGTTAATTTTAGACATTTGGCCAATTGTTATTTTGGTTGTATAATATAAAAACAAATATGCTAGCCGCAGCAGTTATGACACCAATACAAAAACCAAGACAAAAATGCGAGATTTATTCCCGTGTTGTTGGATATTTAAGTCCGGTAAGCCGTTGGAATGAAGGGAAGCGGTCTGAATTTGGCGACCGCAGAACTTATGACCCGATAATGCATAAAAGTGATGAGCTTTTACAATAAAACAATATAAATTCGAAGCGCGAAGCACTAAATTTAATCGGATATCGGTTGCGGTATCGATGCCAGTTTCGGTTAACGTTAAACGAATAACGAAACGAGCCTCGAAACCGTTAACCAGCTGAGACCATGTCTCTTCGTATCGGATTTCGTGCTTTCTTTTTTTATGTTAATCGGAGGTGTTCAACCGCTTACATTGCTGGATTATCCGGGAAAAGTGGCAATGACCATTTTTACCAAAGGATGCGGATTTCGTTGTCGTTTTTGTTATAATCCAGAGCTGGTTATTCCTGAACAATACGCGAAAAGCATCAGCGAAAATGATATTTGGGATTTGATAAAAGCGCGGCAACATTTGATTGATGCTGTTTGTTTGACTGGCGGTGAACCGACTTTGCAAAAAGATTTGTTAAATTTTATTAAAAAATTAAAAGCTCGCGGCTTGTTAGTCAAGTTGGATACAAATGGGACAAATCCAGATGCGATTGAACAGTTGCTGACTGAAAAAATGGTTGATTATTTTGCAATGGACATAAAGGCGCCGTGGAAAAAATACGCGCAAGTTGTTGGTAATGCGGTTGATATGGCTAAGGTTAAAAAAAGTGCTATAATAATATTAAATAGTGGGGTTGAGCATGAATTTCGCGCGACCGTTTTAGCTGCGCTGCATTGTTCAAATGATATTGTTGAAATGGCTCGGCAAGTAAAAGGCGCGAACAAATTTTTTATCCAGCGATTTAAGCGGGTTGATAAAATTATTGACCCAACGTTGTTGAACACGCCGCGGCTTACGTTGAAAGAATTGAATGATATTAAAACGCAAATTAAAGGTTGGTTTAAAATCTGCGGTATTCGGTGATTCGTCATTGCGAGGCTCGGCCTGGCTTCGCCGTAGCGGCTACGCCAAGGCGAGCGAAGCAATCTGGGTTTCGTGAGATTGCCACTCCGCCCAAAGCGGATCGCAATGACATAAACATAGTATGAACAAAAACGAGAATCCGTGTTTTCATAATGAATGTGGTCGTTTTTGTTGCAAACCAGTGAAAGTGCGTGCGTTTACACAGTTGGATGAAAAAGCAAAAGAAAAATTTAAGCATATAGGACGGTTTGCGAGAGAAAGTTGCCCTGACAGTTATAAGTTGGACTTTTATTCTTGTAAAGAGTTTGATGAACAAACTGGTAAATGCAAAGATTATGAAAATCGTCCGGATCTTTGTAAAAATACTAAGTGCGGGTTGTTTGATTGCAAAAACGAAGAAGAACGGAAACGTTTATTGAAGGGGCATAGGGAAAAATTTTATGAAATTTATGAGCCAAAGAAATAAAAAAATAGTTGTTGGTTTGATTTTTGGTGGAAAATCGCCAGAGCACGAGGTTTCAATAATGTCAGCAAAAGGAATTATTGAAAATATTGATCAAGAAGAATTTTCTGTTGTTGAAATCGGGATAGATAAGCAAGGAGCTTTTTGGACAGTGGAAAATTTTTTAAGCCAGATTTCACAAGGAGCTGTTGATAAAGATATCATGAAAAAAGTTGGGGCAAAGCCGTTTGATTTTTTTGTTGATGCGAACAATATTGATGTGTTTTTTCCGATATTACATGGCGCTGGCGGAGAGGATGGCGAAATTCAGGGTTTAATTCGTTCAGCTGGGAAAAAATTTGTTGGTGCGGATATTTTAGCATCAGCAATTTGTCTGGACAAAGGGATTTTAAAGTTGTTATTGAAAGCAAAAAATATTCCACAAACAAAATTTGAGATTTTAGATTTTAATAAAATGTCCCCGAAGGTTGTAAATGAACAATTATCGAGCGTCAAAGATGCTTTTCGTTTTCCGGCTTTTGTTAAGCCCTGCAACTTGGGATCGTCGGTTGGCATTGTTAAGGTTAAAGATGCTGGTCAGCTGGATGTGGCGATTGAAACAGTGAAAAAGTTTGATTCAAGAATTGTTATTGAAGAGTCA
>JACRDX010000062.1 GCA_016212745.1 Candidatus Falkowiibacteriota bacterium
AGCAGCTAATTTGAAAGAAAAAATACAAAAAGTAAATGAACAATTGAATGTTGTAAAAAATAACAATCCAGAAAAAGCAGTTGAATTGGCAAAGGTTGTTAATACAAAAGTTGAACAGATTGGCGCGAAATTGAGAGAGGCTGAAAAAGGTTTTGCGAATGAATCTGGTAATGGGTTGAATGAGGCAGCAGTGGCTGCAAGAGACGCGGGCGTTAAAGCGGTTGAAGTGATTATTGAAAAGCACAGCATCTGCAACGAAAAGGTTGGTGCAAGCGAATTAAAAGATATTGTTGAAAATAAATTAAACAATGTTGCGCAAGATATTAAAGATGCGGATAACACAGTGGATGTCTTGATTGACCAAAAATTACAAGAAGCGAATAAATTGTTGAACGAAGGCGATATAAATTCCGCGATGACAAAAATGAAAGAAGGCGTTGATGCGGCCAGTCCCGCAATTGGCGGGGTTGAAGTAATAGTAAAATAATTATTAATAAATCCTAAGGTTTATTCTTTAGGTTGTGGGCAGGATGAGGGTCGAGACCTAAAAAGTCGCTTGCGCACATAAAAGAAAATAAATGTAGAGACAATTCATGAATTGTCTCTATGGCGAACGTTTTATAAACAATATGGCAAATAAGTTATTTACAGGATTTGTAGTTTTGGCCACAATCGCATGGGCGATGGGATTGGCCATGTTTGCTCCAGTTGCCATTGCTGCTACAACATTGACAGCCGGGACTTTGATCCAGGCGCCCAATAACACAGCAGTGTATTATTATGGCTCTGATGGCAAACGGTATGTATTTCCACATGAGAAATACTACAAAACCTGGTACGCGGACTTTAAGAACATTACCACAATCACAGCAGACGAAATGGGCGTTATTGAAATTGGGGGCAATGTTTCAATAAGACCTGGTACCAAGTTAGTCAAATTTACAACAGCTCCTTCAGTCTACGCGGTTGAGCCGGGTTCAAAATTGAAGAAAATCGGAACAGAAGCAGCTGCCAAAGCGCTTTATGGCGCTAACTGGGCAAAGAACGTCATTGATCTTTATGATACGCTTTATACCAATTACGCGAAGCAAACAGGAGAGCTTGATGGCACTGCATATCCAGTTGGAGCGGTTGTAAAGCCAGCTGGCGATTACAAATATTATGTCTCTGCTAGCGGTTGGAGAAAAATCGCGAGCGATGACGCGTTTGTAGCGAATAAGTTCAGCACTGACAATGTGGTCAGCACAACATTGGCCATCCCAACATCTTTGGGAACTGATGTGACAGGCGCTGTTGCCGCGTACACTGATGTCGCGCAAATTGCTTCTTCAGAGACAAGCGGAACAACTGCAACAACAGCTGCCGGCACATTGACCGCTGCTTTGGCAACAACAACGCCAGCAGCCGGTTATATCGTTGCTGATACAACAAGCGGACAAGGAACACAATTCCAAGCCGCAGTTGCGTCTTATACATTAACAGCGACTACGGCAGCAGTTAAAGTTAAGACAATTAAAGTAAAGAAAAATGGTTTGTCAACGCAGAGCGATTTTGCAAATGTGTATTTGTATGACGAGAATGGCGCGTTAATTACTGATGCTCCTTCATATTCTCTGGGCTATTACACATTCACTGTGAACAAGACCATTGATGCTGGCGCTTCAAAGACATACACCGTTAAACTCGACCTTGCTAATGGAACAACATCTGGCAAGACCATTTATCTTACATTAGAATCAGCGGCTGATATCGCAATTGAGGCGGGTACTGTTACTGGCACATTCCCAATCAGCGGCAACACAATGAACACAGCAACTGTAAGCGATTTGGGACAATTGACACTTACAGCCGTTAACGCAACGCCGGGCTCTACGATTGAAGCTGGTTTGACAGCGCAGACATTGTTTAAGTTCACTGCTGCGTCAACAGACCAAAAGATTAAGATTTCCAAGATGCGCTTTGTCGCGATTGGAACATTGGAAGCAGATACATTTGCTAATTTGTATTTGACCGATGGAACTGGTGCAATTAACAATGTTACTGTTGCTGCATTGGATGCAAATAAGGCGGTTGTGTTTGATTTTTCAGCAAACCCATATTTGCTTGACACAGGCGTGACAAAGACGTTTGAATTGAAGGGCGATATTACAAAGGGTACTAGCAGAACATTCTATTTTGAGATTGAGAGCGCAAGCGATGTTGTTGCTATGGATTATGGATATAATGTCCAGATTAAGCCAAACAAGGCAGATACTTGGACAATCATCTATAACACCACAACATCAACAATCAGCGCTGGTTCAATAAGTGTGACATTGGCAACAAATTCTCCTTCTGGCAACATTGCTAAGGGAGCAACAAACCAAGTGCTCGCAAAATGGAAGTTTAAAGCAGTTGGTGAGGATATCAAAGTGACAACTTTGACAACTCAATTGAACTGCTCTGCTGGCATGGGTACAAATGGTTTGGACAATGGTATGTTGTTGCTTGATGGTGTTCAAGTTGGGACAACAACTGACTTGGCATCAAATGGCGCTGCTGATACTGACACAACTTTCAATTTCGGAAGCACATTCATTGTTAAATCAGGCACAACATCTGAATTGGTATTGAAGGCAGATATTAAGACATCTGCTGGCGGCGCATTGACAGCTGGCTGGGCTATCACGCCAAAATTAAAAGTTGGTTCTGCTAACTTTTTGAGGATGATGACAGGCACAACTGGCGCGACTGGTGCTTCTTCTGCTAACGCATTGACAGTTGCAGCTGCAACAATTACAGCGTATAAGAACGCGACAGTTGCTGCTCCAACATTGATTGCTAATTCAAGTAATGTTGTCATTGGTTCTTATCAATTGACAGCTGGTTCAGCAGAAGATGTAAATGTTAGCTCAATTACAGTTATTGATCGTAATGCAGCTGATGGCGCTAATGGTTCATATGGATTGGGCAGCGCTTTTGCTAATGTTGGCGCTTGGTATAATGATGGCACTGGTTATAAGCTATGGAGTCAATCAATTGCAACTCCAAGCGCAACTGCTGGTGTATCAAATACTTTCAATTTTAGCACTCCGATTAAAGTTACGGCCGGTAAGTCTGTCACAATAGATTTGAAAGCTGATGTTTTGACAAATGCCACTTTGACCAATATCTGGACAAATGGTGATGCTACCAAGGTTTCAGACATTTCTGGTTTAGGTGTTGTGACAAATGGTTCTGCTACAGCAACAGCTGCTATCGGACAAGGCGTCACTTTGGCTGCGGCTGGAACATTGACAGTGGCATTGTCTCCTGCTCCAACAAATCCAACTTCAACCTATGTTGTTGCTGGAAAAGCTGATCAGACTGTTGCAGGATTCAAGTTCAGCGCAAGCAATACAGAGGATTTAAGTATATATCGCGTTAAAGTTGTAGAATATGGCGCTGGCGATACACCAGGCAATGTCAAGAATTTGAGATTGTTTGTTGATGGAAAGTCTGTTGCGCAGTCCGATGCGTTGATTGATACTACGGTAAATTCTGTTGTATTTGAATCAGTAAGCCCGTTGTTCACTGTGACAAAGAACAGCTACAAACACATGACTTTGGTTGTTGATGGAACAGAGACGGGCAATGGTTCATTTGCTGCGGCTGGCAGTAATGTGCGATTTAAGGTTATTGTGTCAGATGCAGACGGCGGGTCAATTAGCGGCCTTGCAATGACGGCTACAAGCACAGTCTCTGCTAAAGGCGCTCTGTCAAATACTTATGCTTTGGCTGGTAATAATGCAACAGCATTGGAAGGGAACAATCACAAATTTGTAAAGAGCAAGCCAACATTTGCTTTGTTCAATCCACTTATAACGCAGATTGTATTAATTCCAAACACTGTTGAAGTAATGCGATTTACAATTACTGCTGATTCTGCGGGTGATGTGGTATTTGATAACAGCACAGCAACGACAATTCAATTCACCATTACAGAAGCTGGTACTGGCGGCACCGAGAAGACAGCAGATTTGTATGATGCTGCGACAAATACCATCGTTGCTACACAATTAACGGGTTTGAATCTTGATACGGTTGGCGTGTTGACGTTTAATACTGTAAACTCTACGATTGCTGCGGGTACATCAAAGACTTACTATGTTACAGTTAATCTAGCTGGTTACACGACTACGGGCAATTCATTTAAGTTGACCATTGGTAATGCCGCGGCTGATCTTATCTGGGGTGACACTACTGCACTTTCAGTGCTTACAAACGCGAACTTCGCTGGTATTGGTTTGCCATTGGTTGGTCCAGTATTGGTTAAATAAGCCATAATAGATGATTTAGTTGTATTGATAACCCCCCACCACTTTTGTAAAAGTGGTGGGGGGTTTGTTTTTCTTAAAGGTTTGATATAATAGTTGTTGAAATGCAAAAAAACAGTATGAGAAAAAAAGTGTTTATTTTAGTTGTTAGTTGTTTGTTGGTTCTTGTTGTCAGTGGCATTGTTTGCAGAGTTTATTTTTACAAGCCCGGCGGAGAAATTGGTCAAATTGATAAATGTCTTAAGCTGGGCGTTGTGGATGATATAAAAGCAGCATGTGAAAAAGAAAAATTGATTATTGACTCGCCGAAAGTTTTTGGAAATTATATTAGCGCGGCAAATGTTTGGACTGATATTGGCAGAAAAACAAAACAAAACATTTTTTATTTTAGAGCGATTGAAATTTATAAATTGGCAATAGAACGATTTGAGGCAAAATATCTGACAAATTGGAATATCGCGAGCATTTATCGCGCAATGGAGGATTACAAGAACGTTGAAAAATATCTTATTGCCGCGCTTAAAGCAAACAATACAGAAGCAGAGCCAGTCATTGCCTTGGCAAGATTGTATTTTTACAATTTGCAAAAGCCATTTGAATTTGTTGATAATTTTTACAAGCAGTATTTGCCAAAGCCATTGATTGATAGCGCTAAATTGTTGAATGATTACGCGATGTTTTTAGAGGAAAATGGCAAAACAAAAGAAGCATTGGTGATTTATAAAAAGTTAGCAGAAAAATATCCAGAGCAATATGAGCAGATTGTGAAAGAATTGGAAACAAACATTTTAAAATGATATAATTAAAACAAGAGAAATTTGTATATGCGCGCAACGCGATTCGCAAAATTAATTTTATTATTCATATTGATTGCTTCACTAACACTGACACAAAATGTTTTTGCTGCAACCACGTTAATTGCGACGTCGGCAAACGTGCCAACATTCACAATTTATGAATATGATTTTGACCAGTTAGTTTTTGATTTTACTTTGAAAACAATGGCAGAAGACGATTATTTGAAAGCGCTGACATTGATGAATGTTGCTCCATATTCTAATTTTGGAATTACAAAAATGTGTCTTTACCATGACGCTGGCGCAACTGGTTTTCAGGGTTGGGGTACTGATTTGTCGCTGGGCTGTGGTACATGGTACGGCACTGACAATGTTTGGTATTGGGATAATTTGAATTTGCAAGTTGGAGAAAGCGGAGCAAGGTTGTTCGCTGTGATAGATACTGATCAGCTATCAACAAATTTGAAATACATACAAATTGGCATTCCAGAATTTTTGGACAATGACAATGACGGAATGTTTGACCAAGGAGATCGCGGGTTTTTTACATTAAAAAAACAAAACGGACCAGTTACGCAGACACTAAATTCCAGCATTATTTATTTGAAATATTTTGGCAATGATACAAACGCGCCAAAGGCTATTTTTACTAATTTAAAAGATAATCAGGAAATAACAGACGATAGTTATTTAATAACCGGTGAGGCAAAAGACCGCGGTTATTCTGGCGTTTCTTTGGTTGAAATATCAATAAATAGTGGAGCGTGGAAAACAGTGACAACAAGCGATAACTATGCGCATTGGAAATATGATTGGAAATCGTATGTTGATGGCCTTTATGTTATTAAATTACGGACAACGGATAATATCGGTATGGGCGCGATTAGTGATGGAGTTGTTGTGTCAGTTAATAGAAAAAATCGTGTTTCAATTGAAAAATCAACATTCGTTATAAATAAAACAACAATTTTTGCTAATGGCACTGACTATGTTGCTGCATTGGTGACTGCGAAAAATTCCAGTGACGATGTTTTAAACAATAAAAACGTGACGTTGTTGTGGGCAAAGATGATTGACGGCGTCAAAGGAGAGGCCAGCGAAACAACATCAACAACCAATGAAAATGGACAAGCGTTGTTTAAAATTAAATCCAAAGATTTGGGCAAGTTTAATTTGGAAATTAAGATTGAAGGAATGAAGTTAAATGGCAGCGAAACCGTAGAGTTTATTGAAGAGTCCATTGATTATACAAATGGGTCGCTGATTCGATGGTCAGATAGCAAAACCGTTTATTTTTTGGACAAAAATAATGTGCGGCATCCTTATCCAACGCAAGGCGTTTACGCGTCATATTGGGGAAATAATTTTAAGATGGTAAAAATTCTTAGCATAGAAGAAATTTCACAATATGAAATCGGCAAAAATGTTCCATTTAAAATTGGCACGTTGATGAAAATACAGACAGTGCCAAAAGTTTATCGCGTTGGCGTTGGTGAAACAAAAAATTGGATTACAACAGAAGCAGTCGCGCAAAAATTATATGGCGCGAATTGGAATAAGTTAATTTACGATTTGCCGGAAATATTTTTTACTGATTACAAAGACGGGCCATCAATTACGAGCTAAAGCGTTAATTATTGCTGACAGATTTTTTACTTTTTGAAGAGCTGCAATGAGATAAAATTCAGCTCTTTTTTGTTTGCGTAAAAAATCTGTCAGACGGGGATAACATTTTTATTAATATCGCGGCGCCAGCAAGATATATTGAAAATAGATCAATAATCAAATTCCAGCGCGGCAATTTCGTAATAAATTATTCCAAATTGCTGACGCGGAATTTGCAATCGTATGAGCCCTGTCCAAATGATGAAAGAGCTGGCCGCGCCGGTCACAACTGACCAGCGGATTTTCTCTTTTTCCACGGCAATTTGCCGCAACAAAAACGTTTTTGTAACAGAAGAGTATTGCGCGGCGCTTTTGCGCGCGCTGAAACAAATGGAAACCACAATGGACCTATGCAATCTCGCGTATGTGATTATGCCGAATTATTTCAGTTGGATGTTCAAAGCAAGCCCAAAGAAAAATGACCCGCGCCAAGTTTATGGTGAATTGAAAAAACTTGTGGCGCGGGAAATTTTAACAAATTTGTTAATGGAAGTGAAAAACCGTGACGCAGGATTTAAGGTTTTAGATTTTTTTAAAGCCAAAAAAATCAGCCGCTCGCGGCCAGAAAAAATTTTGGCGGAATTTCAAGACGAGGCGAAAAAATTTGAAGGCCGAAAATTTAAAGTTTGGCAAAAGGGCGGCAGGTTGAAAGAGGTCGCGACAAAAGGCGATTTGGCAAAAGAAGTTGAATACTTGAAAACGCGGCCAATGGCCGGCAAAGTAAAATTGGTTGATAAACCGGAAGAATATCCATACTTGTTTATAAGTGAGGAATTGGAGAAGGAGTTAGCGTAGTTCGGTAGACGGTTTCGATGCTCGTTTCGGTTTTCGTTTGTTGTCTATCGTGTATTAATGACCAATCCTAAGATATGGAGAATGCAAAAATACGCATAACAAGTTTTCGTGATTTATTCGTGTATCAAAGCTCGTATGGGCTGATGCTGTCGGTTATTTTTAAAGTGTTGCCACGATTGCCTGTTTGTGAACGGAATGATTTGCAAAATCAGCTGCGAAGATCTTGCAAAGCTATTCCGAGACTAATTGCTGAAGGATATGCGAAGCGGCAGCAGCGCGCTGGTTTTAACAAATATTTGGAGGACGCGATGGCAGAAACAAACGAGACAATCGTCGGGCTAACGCAATGCGCAGACATTTATGCCATACGCGGTGCGTTTATGAATGAAGTAATTGATGGTTATGATAAAGTTGTGCGGCAATTGTATAAGTTGAATCTATCGTGGAGAACTTTTAAAAGACGAGAACCGAGAAACGATGTTAACGAAACGTGCATCGACACCTTAATAAAATAATCGGATATCGGTTGCGGTTTCGAAGTTCGTATCGGAAAACGTTAAACGTTGGACGAATACCGAAACGTGCATCGATGCCGATACCGATAAACTAAAATAAAATAATCGGATATCGGTTGCGGTTTCGAAGTTCGTATCGGAAAACGTTAAACGTTGGACGAATACCGAAACGTGCATCGATGCCGATACCGATAAACTAAGTAAAATGTATGTATAAAACAATTTTCGTTTTTGTGCTCTGCGGATTATTAATGTGCTTTGGTTATGCAACATCAGCAGCTGAAAACAAATATTCAGTTGAGCTAAGCGGCGATTTAGTTGACACGATAAATAATTTGGAACAACGGATTGCGGCGCTGGAAAATAAAGTGGCGGTGCTGGAAAACAATTGCTCCGCCCCAGCAGTGGACGAGGTGGGAGTTTCGCCTATTACCAACGAGCAGTCACCAGTGGTGGTTGCTGAATCCACG
>JACRDX010000067.1 GCA_016212745.1 Candidatus Falkowiibacteriota bacterium
AAAAAATGGAACAACTCTTGAAAAGTCCTGAAAAAGTAAAAAAAATCGGCGTACGCGCCAAATTATTTATCAAAAGAAATTACGAATGGGCTGGAATTGTTAAGAAATTGGAAAATTTTTACAAAGACATTATCGCTGATAATAAAAAATAATATTTTGTCCGTTGTTTATTTCATGCCACCAATTTGCCCCGCCATTCGGCGGGGTTTTTGCTTTTTCCGTGATTTTCTTAAAATCGTGCCAATAGTTATTCATGACAAAATAAAGCTGATCAACCCCTTCGACAGGGCTCAGGGTGACATTGTTGGCAGCGTCCATTGCGGCAATGGCGGTTGCTTTGTCCGGCCCCTTTTCCGCCATTTGCAAATAGTATTTATAAAAACCATCTGTGTTCGCACTTGGAATTGAATAATAAAATTCATTGCCAAAATATTTTGCAAAACCATTTTCGCGTAAAGCAGCGGCAGCCAGCATTTGGTTGCCAAGAACAATGTAGTTGTTGCCGCCCCTCGACGAGCTCAGGGTGACAATGTCAAGTTGATTTTGGTTGATAAAGTGAACTGTCTCAATGTCAGCTGCGCTCACATTATAAAATTTGCTGTTTTTGTAATTGTCAAATATAGGGTAGGAGAAGTAAAAAGAACTTGTAGCTTGTAGCAGGAGTAGGATGATAGGCAGTAGAATGGTAGGTTGTAGCAGGGTAGAAAAACGTATTGGTTTATTTGCGAGAAGATTGTACAAAAACCAAGAGCAAAAATATAAAAATATTGGCAAGAGAAAATAACGCGAAAGGTCAGCGATGCGACCGATATAATCATTAACTTCTTTTGGCGTCAGAAATTTGTATTGCATGAAAAATTTCATTGCCAAATAGTTTATCGCGAATATTGCCGCGAACATTGTCGGCGCGGCGTATCGTTGAAATCTTTTTTTTGTGATTAAAATTATTATGCCGGCGATGCTGATTGTCAAAAATATAATTTGCCAATTAAATCCAATGGCGTGGATTAAATCTGGAATAAAATCAAAATATTTTTTTGTTGTTATTGGTTGGACGTTGAATATGCTGGAAAGGGCGGGAAAATTGAACCTGATTTTTTTACCATTGATTATCGCGTTTGCCAAAAACATCAGCGGCATGGCCAAAAGCGCCGCGGCGGCGCACAATGTTTGCGCAATAATTTTTATTGATTTTTTTGTGTTGACGACGGAGAATGTTGAATATAGCGAATATAACAAAAGTGGAACGCCGAAAAATGGGTGGATGAAACAGGTTGTTAAAGAGAGGAGTAGCTTGTAGGTTGTAGCAGGGTAGCTTGTAGCTGGTAGGAATATTATGATTAAGGAGAATAAACAAGCGATTCCTTGCGGGGTTGTGTTGATAAAAAATGTGACAGGCAAAAATAGCGCGCAAAGCGGCAATAAATAACGATGTTGTTTTAATTTGTTCGCGTAAACAAAGAACAATGTTGTTGGTAAATAAATTGAAAACAAAAGCAGCAAAAGGATTTTGTTGATTGTTTCAATGGATATTTGGAACAAGTTGGCGAGGAAAATTATGATTGAATATTCGCCGACATAATAATAAAGAGTGGGCGAGATTGTGCTAAATTGCCAGATGTGTTTCATTGTTGCCAAGTGCACGAATGGGTCATAGCCAAATCCGATTTTGTAAATAAAATAGGCGACTGATGAAAATAAAAAGAAATAAATTATTGTAAAAAATAATTTTAATGATTCTCGGGCGCTGGCGTTTAACAAAATTTTTATTAAAATTATTGTCGCGATGCCAAATAAAATAAAAAAATATTTTGGTAAAACATGCCATGGCGAAGCAATGGCATTAGTTGTTGAATTGTGAATTAGCAGGAAAAAACAGGCGGCGGTAAGAACAATGAATGAGATTGTTGCCAATTTTTGTTGCGCTGTATCCTTCGGCAAGCTCAGGATGACAGCTTTGTCGTCGCGGGCTTGTTTGGCGTCTGAACAAATTTTTTGTTCAACGCGGCGCGTTAAAGATTCAATCACCAGCGGTAAGCCAATTAAAATTATTATAAAAATCGCATTGTTTATTTTATAGAAATAGTAGGCGAGCGAGCCAAGGATTGAAACTAGGCACAAAAAAATCAATGCGCCGAAAAGTCGTTGGTATATTGGTTTTATGTTGTTGAAAAACAATCGGCCCAGCTTGTTTCCGTAGACAAACAAATAAATAAGCCCTACAATTAAGCCGATGATGGGGCTGTTGATAGCGAGGGAATTAAGGATAATGGCGATGGATAGGAGCGTTAAAATGGCCATGTGGGTAATTTTGAATTTTTAATTTTGAATCAATTTTGAATGTATAAATGTTTGAATGTTTCGAAATTTTCATATTGTTAATATAGCAATTCAATCGCAAAAATGAAAGTTGACTTTAAGAGAATTTATTTTGGAGTTAAGTTTGTCGTAATTGCCGCGTTTGCAGTATTCGTTGTGTTTTTATTTTGGCAAAAAGGCGCTGTTGGCGCCGGAATTAATTATAATGTGGCGCCAACGACAACAACCAAGTTTGTTTATGGATTATATCCAGAAGGCCGCGTTGAAATTGTGGAAAATGCGTGGAAAATAAAATACGAGCCGGTTTATTTGAACGTTTACGCGCCAAGGAAATTTAAAAAAGCGCAAGTCACGTTAAAATATAAAAATTTAATGGAGTCCGATGTTTTTGTTGGCGTAAAAGTGAAAGGCAATGCGCCTGTGCCGTATTATTTAAAAAAGTTGGATAAAACCTTGTCATTTGATTTAGCCGGCGCGGCATTTGAAAAAAATAAATTACAATTTATAATCGCCGCGCCGGGCATTGAAGAATCAAAAGGAACATTGATTATTGAAAGTATTAAAATTCAATTGCTATGACTTTTGCAACATTTATAAAAAATACAACGCAGTTTTTATTCAAAGCCGGATTTATTTTTTGGTTAATTCTCGCGATTTTGGAATTACTCATGCCCGGATTTGTGATTTATTACATTAACATGCAACTTTGGTTGATTGTGGTTTGTTGTTTGGCTGTTGCGCGCGCGTTTTTATGCAAAGAAATTTCTCCGCCCAAGGCGGATGCGCCTATGGCGCAAAAATAATTTTAGCGTGCTTGGCAGTTGGATTTTTTTTAGTTTATAGTTTTTTGACGTTAGTTGTTTATTTGCCAAATGCGCAAACTGGAATGATTTTTGATTGGCCGGATGAGATGGCCAATTATTTTTTTATAAAAAATTTTGCACAAACAAGCAGCTTTACTGCGGCTGAACCGTTGAACGCGTTGATTTCAAATCCATACATTCATCCGCGCAGCGTCAATATTGTTGATAATGCGATCGTGCCAATGTCGTTTTTGGGAATGTTGATTGTTTATGGTGCGCTCGCGAAAATAATCAGCGTTTATGGCGCATTATTTTTGACGCCACTGTTCGCGGTTCTGACCGTTGTCTTCTTGAGTTTAATTATGAAGCGATTGTTCGGCGAGGCAGTTGGGATTTTTTCCGCGATTTTGTGTTTTATTGTTCCGGGATTTTGGTATTATGCCAGCCAGCCAATGTTGCCGAATGTGCTATTTATATTTTGCGTTGTTAGTGGACTGTATTTGTTGGTTAAGTTATTTGGTTGGGATGGGCATTATGAAAAATCCCAATTACCAATTGCCAATGACCAATCAATTTCCAATGTCCCAATGACCAAGCAAGAGTGGTTGCTGGCAATGGGAGCTGGATTGTGTTTGGGATTCGCGGCAATAACGCGGGCAATTGAAGTTTTTTGGGTCGCGCTGGTTTTGTTAATTTTACTTTGCGCTTATTGGCAAGATGTGAAAAAGAAATGGCCGCGGCTTGTTGTTTTTTGCGTAGCTGGGTTGCTGCCGATTTTGTTGATGCTGTTTTTAAATCATCAAATTTACGGAAAAATTTTTACTGTTGGTTATTTGCGGCAAGACCAGCCAACTTTTTTGGGTGGGTTGCCGACTGAATTTAAAGTTGATAACAATGGAATTTTGAATTGGCTAAAACTGGTTGTGGCGCCGTTTGGTTTGCATGTAAAAGAATTTTTTTGGGTTGTATGGCAATACATAATTAAAATCAATTGGCCGTTTTTTATCTTGGCAATAGCAGCAATCGGACGGCTGCTGGCAATTAAAAAAACAAAAATTGAAAAAATATTTTTGGGATTGGCGCTCGCCCCTTTGGGGCTCGCGCTGTTTTACGGAAACTGGATTTTTGTTGATAAAATGGTTTTAAAATATAATTATTTGAGCAGTTCTTACGTCAGATATTTTTTATTGATTTATATTTTTTGCGCGTTACTAACCGCGTGGCTGGTCGGACGGCTGCGGCAGACAAAACTGGACAAAGTCGCGCGCGCAATTATTGTGGCGGCGGTTTTTGTTTCATTGTTTTTTTATTCTTGCTACAACGTTTTTTTCAACACATCTGACGGCCTGCTTGCGCAACAACAAAAGATAATTAAATACCATGAGCAACGGGCATTGGTTGAAAATAAAATTCCAGCAAATGCTATTTTGTTGGTTGATCGGGCTGACAAAATTTTTTGGCCGGAGCATAAGGTGGTTATTTTTCAGGGAGATTTTAGTATTTTTCCGGAAATGAAAAAATTGTTGAATATCGCGCCGATTTATTACTATGGCGAAGGAGTTGAGTCATTGATGGATAAAATTAATGAAAAGTTGAAGGCGGTCGGCGTGAGTTTCCAAAGCGGGGCACAAATTGTTGATGATTTTCATTTATATAAATTGACAACTCGGCCTTGACGCGCGTAAAAGGATATGATATACTGGTGCGTTGCTAATAAGGAGGTGCAACGATGGATAGATTCATTGGCTGTTTGTTGGCGATTGGAATGTTGGTGTTGATCGCGCACATTGTGCTTTCTGCGCTTGGCGCGAAAAAGGCAGTGCCAGCAATTCTGCGGGCAGCGTTCAGCGGTCTTGGCATGTTGCTCAGCGCGATTGTGCACGGCTCGTTCAGAATGCTTGGTATCGGCTTTCGCGATGCTGGACGAGCGTTCAGGCGCGGGTTTCGCGACGATGATCGTGGTTAAAGGGTAAGAGGCGTGGCAAAGTCACGTCTCGTTTTTTTGTCAATCGTAGGGTTGTTGATATGTGTCACCCAAAATTTGGTGTATTCGTTTTGATGGTTTATCATAATATACGGTAGAGACGAGATATATCTCGTCTCTACAAAATAATATAGATTTGATATAATGAAAAAAACCACCGCCGAAATGGCGGGATAAATAAGCGAGGATTTTATGAATAAAAAGAACGTTGTGATTTTGGGAGGCGCGGGATTTATTGGGTCGCATTTGTGCGACAGATTGGTGACCGAAGATGTTAATATTGTTTGTGTTGATAATTTTATTACGAGCAGTGAGCAAAACATTGAGCATTTGCTGCGTTTACCAAATTTTAAATTTATTCGGCACGACATCAATGAGCCATTGGTTTTGGAAAAATTTCCTGAATTAAAAAATTTGCAGCTGGATGTTTTTGGCGTGCAGGAAATTTACAATTTGGCTTGCCCAACCTCTGTTAAAAATTTTGATAAATACAAGGAGCAGACAATGTTGACCAATTCTGTTGGTTTGAAAAACGCTTTGGATTTGGCAGTGAAATACAAAGCAAAATTTTTGCAAGCGTCATCGTCCGTTGTTTATGGCATAAGCGAAAAACCGGATTATGTCGTGGAAAAATTCCACGGGCCATCTGACCAGCTTGATCCGCGCGCTTGTTATGATGAAGGAAAGCGGTTTGCTGAAACAATGTGCGAAGTTTATCGCGAAAAACTTGGCATTGACACAAAAATCGTGCGTATTTTTAGAACTTATGGCCCGAGAATGTTGCTTAATGATGGCCAAATGATTCCTGACTTTATTTTGAGCGCGATTGAAGGACGCGATATCGTAATTTTTGGCGATAAAAAATTCAGAACCAGTTTGTGTTATGTGAGCGACATTGTTGAAGGTTTGATAAATATAATGGATTTGGCAATGATTGGCGCTGTGAATTTGGGGTCGCCGGAAATTGTCACGCTGACAAAAGTCGCTGAGCTGATTAACAAAATAGTGGCAACAAAATCCAAGATTATTTATGAAGATCGTTTGTTGTTTATGCGCGAATTGGCATTTCCAAACATTCAAAAAGCAAAAGATGAATTGGGTTGGATTCCGCTGATAACGTTGGAAGATGGTTTGCGGCGCACAATTGAATACACAAAAGCGCACAAACCGCTGGTTGGTTTTGGCGGATAAAATATGAAAAATGAAATAAAAGAAATTGAAAAAGATTTAAGATTCGTAAAAAATGTTTACTTGAAACTCCTGACAATATTGCCAAGTTTTGATATTACTGATAGTAAAATTTTACCGTATGGACTTAAGGCGCATACGAGATCTGTAAGTTGGTTGGTTGAACAAGTTATTACGCAACAAACAAAATATAATGCTAAAAAACTCGGTCTTGATGAGGTAAATTTTGATTTTCCTGATACGTCGCTGCATGATTGCGAAATAATTTATAAAGGAAAGAGTTATTTTGTAAAGGTTAAGATTCACAACGTTGAGGGCAAGGAAAATAAAAATGACATTGCCGCGGTAGAAAAACTTTATTTTCAATATAGCGTCAATAGAAATTATACATTAGTTTACGCCTGTTTTGGCATTGAATTTGAAAACATAAAAATAAGTTTCGTGAAAGACTATTTGGAGATTTTTTCGCCACAATTTTTGCCAATTTATGTAAATCCAAGGAACGATAAAATTCAAGCGACGTACAGACACGATAAAGTTTATAGAGCGCGAGACGAATTTTTGAGGATGTTGAAAGAAAAATCAAAAAGTATAATTTTAAAATAGTTATGAATAAAATTTTTAACGAGGATGTTTTATTGGGTATAGATAAAATAAAAAACGATTCTATTGATTTAATATTGACCGATCCACCATATTGTTTAGGGAAAGATTATGGTAACGACTCTGATCAAAAATCCTCAAAGGAATATTTGAAATGGACATGTCAGTGGGTTGATGTAGTTTTGCCTAAATTAAAAAAAACGGGCAGTTTTTATATTTTTCTAAGTTGGCAGTATTCACCTGAAATTTTTGTTTATTTGAAAAAGAAATTACGGATGATTAATGAGATTATTTGGGATAGACGAGTGCCTAGCATGGGCGGATCTACGAGAAAATTTTCTTCTGTTCATGATAATATAGGTTTTTTTGTGAAAAGCAATGATTATTATTTTGATTTAGACGGCATTAGAATACCTTATGACGAAGAAACCAAAAAAGCGCGAACAAGATCAATTTTTGTCGGTAAAAAATGGTTGGAGATAGGTTATAACCCAAAAGATTTATGGAGCGCGCCAAGAATACATGCGCAGGATCCAGAAAGAGAAAATCATCCTACACAGAAACCACTGGAAATAATTGAACGAATGGTAAAAGCAAGTTGTCCGGAAAGGGGCGTTGTTTTCGACCCATTTATGGGAACGGGAACAACGGCGATTGCTTGTTTAGCGAATAACAGGCAATATGTTGGATTTGAAATTAACGAGGATTATCACAAAATAATACTGAACAGAATTAGAAAATATGATAATTGTCCAACATTATTTCAAAAACAGGAACAAGATAATTTAGCTCAAAGTATTCCCGCTGGCAGCGGGCGGGCGTCTCAGCCTTTCTGTCCTTCGTCAAATTAAAAAATCTGATTTTTATGAATATTTTTATTGTTGTTCCCGCTTATAACGAAGGGCAAAGGATTAAAAAGGTGGTTGAATTGTTGCTGACGAAATTTTCAAACGTGATTGTTGTGAATGATGGGTCAAAAGACAATACGGGAGAGGAAATAAAATCCCTCCCGATTTATTATTGCGAGCACGCAGTAAATCTTGGCCAAGGCGCGGGGTTAAAAACTGGCACAGAGCTGGCGATTGGATTGGGCGCTGAAGTTATTGTTCATGCGGATGCAGATGGCCAGCATCGGCTTGAGGATATTGAAAAATTGGTTATTGAGTTGGAAAAAGGAAACGCTGACATTGTGATTGGCTCTAGATTTTTGGGTGTCAAATCAAATATGCCAAAACGAAAAAAAATCATTTTATTTTTGGCAAAATTGTTCGTGCGATTATTTTTCAGAATTAAAATTACTGACCCGCAAAGTGGACTTCGCGCGTTCCGCGCGAGCCCCGTTGGGGCGAGCGCATGGCCTAAAATAAAATTTACTTATGACGATTTTAGGCATTGCACCGAGATTTTATTTTTGATAAAAAAGAACCGATTGAAATTTGTTGAGGTGCCGATAAAAGTAAATTATGACGAACATAGCTGCAATAAAAAATTGCGCCCGAAAATAAAAATGGCAGCGGAATTGTTGCTGGATAAGCTGATAAAATAATTTCGAATTTTGAATTTCGAATTTTGAATCAAACCCTAATGTCTGAATGTTTGAAACATTTGCACATTCAACATTCAATCAAAATTCAAAATTAAGATTTCAAAATTTTTCACCACTATGTCTATCATTCAACTCATCATTTTCCTGTTTGTGCTTATCGTCATTGTTAAGTTGATCAAACGTTTGCGCACGCGCGACATAAGTTTGCCGATTTTTTTGTTATGGTTATTGTTTTGGATTGGCGCCGCGGCCATCACATGGAAAACGGTCATTCTTGACCGTCTCGCCGACTTGGTCGGCGTGGGCCGCGGCGCTGATTTGGTAATATATTGTTCGTTGTTGGTTTTGTTTTATTTGATATTCAGAATTTTTGTGCGACTGGACAAGCAGGAAAAACAAATCAGCGAAATTGTGCGCAGCATTGCCAAAAATAATTGCGACCTCGCTGTTCGCGAACAGCGGGGCGAGCGGCGGAACGAGGACAAAAAATAATTATGGTTAAAGTCGCGATAATTTTGATAAATTACAAGGACTATGCGCAGCGGTTTTTGCAAGATTGCGTCGCCAGTTTGCGCAAAGTAAAATTTCCATCCGGAGAATTTAAAATTTTTATTGTTGATAATGAAACAACCGAGCAAACGCGCAAGACAATCGCTGCAATCGCGCCAGAAGCGGTCATTGTTCCGTGCGAAACAAATTTTGGTTATGCTGGTGGAAATAATTTGGGAATGCGCGAGGCAGAAAAATGGGGAGCAGATTATTTTTGTTTGTTAAACATGGACACAGAAGTTGATGAAAATTTCTTGGAAGAAATGTTGAAAGTTTATCAAAGTGATTTGAAAATTGGGCTTGTTCAATCGCGTTTGATGCTTTTTGAAAATAAGGAAAAAATAAACAGCATGGGAAATCGGCTGCACTTCCTCGGATTTGGATATTGTGAAAAATACCAGGAGAAATTTCAAAGTTCAAATATCAAATATCAAATCAATGACAAAAATCAAATATCAAATGTTCAAGAGATTATCTACCCGAGCGGCGCTGCGGTATTAATCAGCGCGGAAAAGTTGAAACAGATTGGCTATTTTATCGATGAATTATTTATGTATTTGGAAGATGCTGAATGGGGATGGAAATCTCAGTTGTTTGGTTTTCGCAATGTTTTGGCAATAAATTCTATTGTTTATCACAAATACGAATTCAGCCGCAGCGCCGCTAAATTTTATTGGATAGAACGCAATCGCCAGATTGTGCCGTTGATGTGCTATCATTGGCTTACATTGATGCTGCTTTTTCCCGCGTGGCTGGCCATGGAAATTGGTATGTTGCTAATTAGTTTGCGTGGAAATTGGTTTTTCGCTAAAATCAATACTTATAAGTGGTTTTTAAATTTGAATAATATAAAAAAGTTGCTAAAATGGCGAGAGGCGGTTCAGACGCGACGTTGCCAGCCAGATTGGCTGGTTGTGCGTGACTTTGCTGGCAAGATTGAATATCAGGAAACTGACAACGGCCTATTGACGCGTTTTGGCAATGCTGTTTTGAATGTTTATTGGCAAATTGCAAAAAAAGTTATAATTTGGTAAATATGCGCAGACGACATTTTGTTATAGTGGTTGCGGCAATTGTTTTGGCTGTTTTGGGTATTTTCTTTTTCCGCGTTTATTATCCGGGGTCTGAATTAGAATTGAAACATTTGGGCAGCAAAATGGAGATTGCGGCATTGGTTGATTATTATAAATTGGACACGAAACAGCAATGTGGCGTGTGGTATGGTGATAATCGCAACGAGCAAAAGGAAGTAAAGATTGCTAATAAAGATGCGCTTACGTGTTTTGATGCGGCAATGTCAAAGTGCGAGAACGCAGCTGTGCTGGCAATATCAGAGGCGCTGTTAAGCAAAGAATATTCTTTGTTGCGCGTAATTGGCAAAAATTCTGACGGAAAATGCGTCATACAAAATTCTTATTATTATAAAGACGACAAACTTGATATACCTGAAGCATGGATAAACACTTGCGCAAAACTGGATGACAAAAATATTTGGCGAAGTTGTTTGCCCGATTTTTTAAAAAAGAAATGATTTATGAAAATCGCCCATGTTGCATATTTTCCGCCGGCCGTGAAAGCGAGCCACTTTGGCATTGGGCATGCGGTTCATTATTTGAGCGAGGAGTTGGTGCGATTAGGGCATGATGTGACGGTCTTTGTTTCGTGGTCCCCGGGAATCAAAAAATTCAAAGAGCATAGTTATAAAATAAAAACGTTATGGCCGGTTGTTAAATTTGGCCATATTTTTTTCGCGCCGACATTATGGTTCGGCTTGCGGAAGTTTGATATCGTGAATGTTCATTATCCTTTTTGGGGCGCATTGGAAATAGTAGGGCTGTATAAATTTTTGCATAAAGACCGGATGAAATTTGTCATTAGTTATGATGCTGATATTTTACCAAAAGGTTTTGATAAAAAAATATTGCGCTGGCAGTACAAGAACATTTTACCGCGGGTGGTGTCAATGGTTGATAAAATAATTGTCAGCAGCGCTGATTATTTAATCACGTCCGATGCTTTTGGCCAATTTTACGCGGGCTCGCCTCGGTTCGGCGTAGCAAGCTCGCCTCGGTTCGGCGTAGCAAGCTCGCCTCGTCTTCGACTCGTCGAAGCAAGCAAAACGCGGTTGTTCGCTGAAGTGCCGTTTGGCGCGGCAGACCAATTTTTTCCTGAACCAAAAGACAAGCGATTGATGGCGCGTTATGGATTAAAAGACGAGGATGTTGTTTTAATGTTTATAGGGATTCTTGACAGAACGCGAAGTTATAAAGGGCTAAACTATTTGTTAAAAGCAATGGAATATTTGGATGCGAATGTTAAATTGATAATTGGCGGCAATGGAGAAATGCGGGAGTTTTATCAGACAAAGGCCATTGAGTCAGGGCTTGGCAAACGAATGATTTTTACGGGCTATATTAAAGAGGATGAAATGCGGCAACATTATAATCTTTGCGACATTTTTATTTTGCCATCAATAAATCGCGGAGAAGCGTGCAGCGCGGTAGCGCTTGAGGCAATGGCATGCGCAAAGCCGCTTATTATGACGAACCTAAAAGGTGTGCGTTCAATAATTGACCCGGGCGTGAATGGCATGTTGGTTGAACCAAAAAATAGTCGCGATATCGTTGACAAAGTGAAATTTTTGTTGCAGCGGCCGCAATTAATGGTGGCAATGGGACAAAATGGCGCGGACCGGGTGAATTGGCAATATCGCTGGCCAAGCAGCGCGAAAAAAATGGAAGAAATTTATAAAAAATTGGCAACAAAAAAACAGGGGGTGCAGGAATCGAACCCGCGCTAGAGGTTTTGGAGACCCCCGTACTACCACTATACAAACCCCCCGCAAGGTTTAAAATAGTATAGCATTTAAATTGGGATATTCAAGCTGCTTGCAATGAATAAAAAAGCCCCCACTAAGTTTTAGTAGGGGCGCTGTTGTTGACAGGCTAGGAGAACTCTACTCTGAGTTCCCCATCTTCCAAGAATCGGATGAGCAGCTCGTGCATAGCGAGCTGCCCACCGCACTTGCGGCATTGAATCCGCTGCGCGGCTTTCAACCCGACTGCCTTGATGGCCATGTCTTTGAGTCCTGCTCCGCAGGAGCAGCTCACGATTGTCACCTTGTTCGCGGGAAACTTGGCCGCGACTTTTTCCAAGGCCAGTTCAGCGCCTTCGCGGCCGAGGTAGAACACAATGTGATCCACCTTGGATGCGTGCTTTTCCAGCTTTGTCCAGAGTTTTTCGATTTCCGCGCGGACCTCTGCGGCCCCATGGTCAGAGGCAGGACCAGAATGTCCTTTTCTGCCTGCGGTTGCCCATGTCTTGCCCTGCGTGTTCTGCAAGACAAGAGCCTTGCGTGCGTCCTTGCTGCGCGGGGCTCCATGGTGGTGGACCCCACTCTTCACGTTACCGGCCAAGCCGATACTGTTGTACGTCAGAAACGCGACGAATTTCATGGCTTCCTCCTGTTTTGTTCACTGCTAAATTGAGCTTAGCAAATTAATTAAATTTTGTCAACAGTACGCTAAAATGACAGTAAATATTAGCGGGAAAAAATTTTCCCGCTTTTTTTGTGGTTGATTTTGGGGAGGATTGTTGGTATGATGGCAAAGATGAAATTATCACCCTTCGGGTGACCACCCGAAGGGTGGGAAATTGGAAATTAGGGTTATATGCTGAAAAAAATAATTAAGAAAATGTTGCCGAAGAATGTTTTGGGTTGGTATCATTTTTTGTTGGCAAAAGTTGGAGCAATGATTTATGGATTCCCGTCGCGGAAAATGGTGATTATTGGCATTACCGGCACAAAAGGCAAAACTTCAACTGCCAATTTTATTTGGTCGGTTTTGAACGCGGCTGGTTTTAAAACCGGCATTATTACAACGGCCAACATTCGCATTGGCGAGCAGGAAAGTTTGAACAAATACCACATGACAATGCCAGGCAGATTTATTTTGCAAAAAACAATGGCTGAAATGGTTGACGCTAAATGCAAATTTTGCGTGGTTGAGACAACGTCAGAAGGCATAAAGCAATGGCGGCATATTGGTATTGATTATGATGTTGCTGTGTTCACAAATTTGTCGCCAGAACATTTAGCAGCGCATGAAAACAGTTTTGAAAAATACAAAGAGGCAAAAGGAAAAATGTTCGCTGCGCTGAATGTTAAGAAACGCAAAATTATAGACGGCCGCGAAATTCAAAAAGTGATTATCGCGAATTTTGATGATGAAAATAAAGATTTCTTTTTGAATTTCGCGGCTGACAAAAAAATAACTTTTGGGTTGGATTCGCAAGCAGATGTTGTTGCGACAAACATTGATGACGCTGCTGATGGCGTGACGTTTAATGTTAGCAGCAATAATTATCGGTTGAATATTGTTGGCGGGTTTAATGTTCACAATGCTTTGCCAGCGATTGTTGTTGCGAAATTATTTGATATTAATGACGCAACAATACAGCGCGGGCTGGAAAATTTAGCGCAGATTCCAGGGCGCATGGAAGAAATAAAACAAGGACAAAATTTCAGAGTTTTTGTTGATTATGCGCATGAGCCGAAAAGCATGGAAGCAGCATTGAACACGTCGCGCAAAATTGTTGGCAATGGCAAGCTGATTGTTTTGCTTGGCGCAGAAGGCAGGGGCAGAGATAAAACAAAGCGGCCGGCAATGGGAAAAGTTGCAGGAGAACTGGCAGATTTTGTTGTGATAAGTAATGTTGATCCATATGAAGACGATGCCGCTGCTATTTTGAGAGATATTAAGGTTGGCGCAGAAATGGCTGGCAAAATTGAAAATATAAATTTGTTCGTAATTGAAGATCGGCGCGCGGGAATTCGTCGCGCATTGAAATTGGCTAACACCGATGACATCGTTTTAATTACTGGCAAAGGCGCTGAACAATCTATTACCATTGCTGGCGTTAAATATCCGTGGGATGACCGAATCGTTGTTAGTGAAGAATTGGCGAAAATTAGCGAGAACATATGAGTTTGATTTATGTTGTGCATAAACATCGCAGCAGGCAGCTGCATTATGATTTGCGTTTGGAAAGAAAGGGAGTTTTGATGTCATGGGCAGTGCCAAAGCAGCCATCAAACAGCGGGTTAAAACGGTTGGCAATGCGTGTTGAAAACCACGCGCTTGATTACGCGAAATTTGAAGGTGAGATTCCAGAAGGACAATATGGCGCTGGCATTGTTGAAATTTGGGACAAAGGAACTTGGCTGCCGGAAAGCGTTAAAAAAGATAAAATAGTTTTTGAGTTGCATGGTAAAAAGTTGAGTGGCCGGTTCGCATTGATTAAGCTCGCGAATTCTGAAAAAAGTTGGTTATTTTTTAAATTGAAGGATTAAAAATAGAGATTTTGTCGCGGGAGTTGGTTATCCACAGCCCTCAATTATGTTGGTCGTAGAATTATTTGTTATGCTGGAATTAAACATAACAAAAAGTATTTATGTTAGATAAAAAAGACTTGCAACAAATTAAAGTAATCGTGCATGACACAGTAAAGGAGATTGTCCCAGGAATAGTTCATGGCGTTTTAGTCAGTGAATTGCAGCCGTTTCAATTGGCCGTCAAAGAACAATTTGACAGGATAGACGCACGGCTGGATAAGCTGGAAGAGCGAATGACGCGGTTGGAAGAGCGAATGACGCGGTTGGAAGAGCGAATGGACAGATTGGAAGCGAGAATGGATCGTTTAGAGGCAAGAATGGATAGTTTAGAACTGGATGTCGCTGAATTAAAAGTTCAAATGACAAGATTGCGTACGGCGGAAAACGATGATGTTGTTGCTGTGCACAGCGATGTGCAAGAACTTAAATTGCGTGTTGGCGTGGTGGAAAAGAAAGTGGCACGGCTTGAAAAAAGTTTATGATTTTGAGTTATATTATCGTTAGCGTAATTTTGGTAAGTTTAATAAGCTTGGTTGGCGCGCTGGCATTATTGAAGCGGAATTTTTTGGAAAGTAAAATGTTGTATTTGGTCAGTTTTTCTGTCGGCGCATTATTGGGCGATGTTTTTATTCACATCGTGCCAGAGCTGGCAATAACAACGCAGCTCAATTTTAGAATTGCAATTTGGATTTTGGTTGGTTTGCTGATATTTTTCATTTTGGAAAAATTTATTTTCTTGCATCATTGACACAGAGTTG
>JACRDX010000068.1 GCA_016212745.1 Candidatus Falkowiibacteriota bacterium
ACGTCAACCGTTAGCCGATACGAGCATCGATGCCGCAACCGCTATCCGCATTATCTTACGCCTTTGGGGGCAAAACTTTTTTAAAAACTATTTTTTGCTGAACAATTGTCAGAATTGTTGTCAGCAACCAATAATATACCAACCCCGCCGGAAAACTGATTCCAATCAACACCGTCATAAACGGCATAAAATATTGCATGCTTTTATTCATGTCAGCCAACATATTCTCATCTTTCGCGCCCTCAACTTTGGGTTTTGCTTTTTTAACGGTCAACATTTTTGTCTGAACATACTGCGCCAAACCCGTGATAACGGCCAAAATCACAGACGGCTTTGAAAGATTAAGTATCCCGAAAAACGACGCGTCAATCGCGCCCGGATTCGCGACAAAAGAATAAAGATCCGCAAAATTCGCGTTTGTCAGGCCAGAACGAAAAACCTGATAAACCGCGATTAAAAATGGAAATTGTATTAACAATGGCAAACATGAAGACGCTGGATTGACTTTGCTTTCTTTGTACAATTCCATTGTTGCTTTTGCCAGCGCTTGTTTGTCATCTTTAAACTTTTTTTTCAACTCTTCCAATTTGGGCTGCAATTCTTGAATCGCTCTTTGCGATTTTAACGAATACGCAGACAATGGCATCAATACCAGTTTTATCAAAATGGTCAAAATTGTAATCGCCAAAATCAGACTGTGACCAGGGATAATGTTATAAAGAAAAATCAAAGCATTAAAAATCGGCTTATATAAAACAAGATGGTACAGCATTGTTATGCTCATAATTTTTTGTTTTACTTTGTCTCTTGCTCGGTGATGGTTTCGCCCTTGTCAGCCATAGCTTCAGCGGCGGCGGATTCTTTTTCCACTTCCTCAGGGCTTACTTCTTTTCCACTTTCAGCAACTTTAATATTAATCATCCAACCAGTTAACTTACTGGCTAAACGAACATTTTGGCCTGACCTACCGATTGTCAATGACAGCTGGTCTTCATTGACAGTCACTGTCGCAACTTTGTTTTCTTCGTCCAATTCCACGTTATTAATTTTTGCTGGTGACAAAGCATTTTTAATGTACTGCGTAGGTTTTTCACTGTACAAAATTACATCAACTTTTTCGCCGTTCATCTCGTGAATAATTGTCTGAATCCTGCTTCCGCGCTGGCCAATGCAAGACCCAATCGGGTCCAAATTTGTATCGCCTGTCCAAATGGCGACTTTTGAACGTATTCCTGCCTCGCGCGCGATTCCTTTAATTTCAATCGTTCCGTCGCTGATTTCTGGAATTTCTGTAGCAAACAGTTCGCGCACGATTTCAGGATGGCTGCGCGAAACAATAATCTCCGGTCCGCGTGTAGTCAAATTCACGTTGACAATATAAAATTTGAATCGGCTGCCAATGCGATAATTTTCTCCACGAATCTGTTCTGTCTGCGGCAAAATAGCCGTGATTCTTCTATCCAAATCAACAAGCGTATTAAATCCTTCTTTGCGCTGCACAATGCCATTCACAATTGTTTTTTCTTTTTCTTTATACGCCTGATAAATAATGTTGCGCTCTGCTTCGCGCAACCTTTGCGTAATCACCTGCTTTGCGGTTTGCGCGGCCATTCTGCCAAAATCGCCCGGGATTTCCAACAACGTTTTCAAAACTTCCCCAACTTTAATTTTTTTATCTATCAACTTTGCGTCCTTTAGCTCAATTTCCATGCGCGGGCTGAATTTGCGCATTTCTTCTGTGGGCATTTCTTCTTCCGTGAGCTCGCGTCCTTGTTCTTTCGCTTTCTGGCGCAATTCTTTAAAATGTTCAATCTGCGCCAGCTCTTCTTCTGTTAAATTTTCAACCACAGTTTTTTCATCAAAAACCTCCAGCTCGCCAGTTTTGATATTCAAAACAGCTCGCGGATTCTGGTTCTTTTCCGCGAAATCTTTGCGATAAGCAGCTGCAAGCGCGGCTTCCAATGTTTCAACAACCATTGCTTCATCAAGTCCTTTTTCAGCGCAAATCTGTTTGATTGCCGCCTGAATTGTTTTACCGTCAAAAATCTTCATATTTTTTATGTTATTTGTTAATTATACCAAAAAAGCAAAAATTAAAAAGCCATTCTAATATAGCTTTTCAAATAGTATAACAACATTTTTATCAAAATACAACTGCCGCTTGCTTTTTACAAACAAGCGTGATAATATTTCAGAATCATCTAATCAATATTCAAACTATGAACACGAGACATTATGAAATGCTTTACATCATCCCAATTAAATTTTTGGGAGAAGAAGCGATTGTCATTGAAAAAATTAATTCTTTGCTGAAAAAATTCGGCGCGGAAATCACGGCCGAAAACATTCTTGGCAAAAAACGGCTATATTACCCGATCAAAGCAACGCATCAGGGCCTTTATGTTGCCACTGAATTTGACATGCACGCGGAAAACCTGAAAAAACTTGAAGGCAATTTAAAATTGACTTCAGAAATTTTACGCCATTTGATTGTTGAAAAAAAGAAAAAAACAGCGGAAGAAATCAAAAAAGAGCAAGAGTTACAAGAGCAACTATTAAAAAAGACAGAAGACAAACTTGACCAGCAAGAAGAAATTCCAGCCACAGCAAAAGAAGCCGCGCCTACTGGCAGGCAGGAAAAGAAAGATAAAAGAATCTCTCTTGACGACTTGGACGTTAAACTGGATGAAATTTTAAAAAATGACGTTTTATAAGAAATTTCAAATAACAAATTACAAATATCAAATCAAATACAAATTTCAAATGACCAATTCCAAAAATTGACATTTGACATTTGAACTTTGATATTTCTACTATGACACTAAACAAAGCCTTAATAATCGGGAATGTGACGCGTGACCCCGAACTACGTACAACGCCGCAAGGCATAGCTGTCACAACATTCGGAGTCGCAACAAACATGCGCTGGACAGACGCGAGCGGGCAAAAACAAGAGAAAGCCGAATTTCACAACGTTGTTGCGTGGAGAAAATTGGCAGAAACATGCGCGCAATATTTGCGAAGAGGCAGCAAGGTGTACATTGAAGGCCGTTTGCAAACAAGGGAATGGGACGCGCAAGATGGAACAAAAAAACAACGAACTGAAATTATTGCTGAAAACATGATTATGCTGGACAGGCCGGGCGCAGGACAGTCAACTGGCTCTGCCAGCCGTTTTACCCCACCAACGGCAGCAGGGCAAGCATCAGCGGACGTTCCAACAATCACGACCGATGTTCCGACCAGCCAGCCCCCAGTAGAAGCCGGCGCAACAGAAGATATAAAAATTGAGAATATCCCATTTTAAAAAATTTCGAATTTTGAAATCAGAATTTTGAATGAATTTCGAAATCTGAATTTTGAAACATTCAAACATTCATACATTCAACATTGATTCGAAATTCAAAATTTAAAATTCAAAATTTTAACACTACTATGTCTAAACCAATAATAACAAAAAGGAAACAATGCTATTTTTGCGCCAACAGAATAGAAGATATTGACTATAAAGACGCGGAAACATTGCGAAAATTTATTTCATCTCAAGGAAAAATCGCTCCGCAGAAACGCAGCGGTTTGTGCGCTAAACATCAAAGACACATAGCAACTGCGATTAAGCGCGCCAGAATAATGGCTTTATTGCCATTTTTGATTCAATAATTATGGCAATTTCAAGTTTGAACGACATCAAAAAAGGCACTAATGTAGAAATTAATGGTGAACCATATCGTGTGGTTGAAGCAAATTTTTTGCGAATGCAAATGAGAAAACCAGTAATGCAGACAAAGCTGAAAAATCTGGCGAACGGCAAGGTTCTTGAAATTTCCTTCAAACCCGGCGACAAAGTGATAGAAGCGGAACTGGAACACATCAAAGCAACGTATCTTTATTCAGACGAAAACAATTCGTATTTCATGGAAGCTGTTTCCTACGAGCAATTTTCAGTTCCAAAGGACAACATTAAAAACCAGCTGAAATTTTTATTGGAAAATCAGGAGGTTGAAGTTTTAAAATTCAAAGGCAATGCTTTGTCAATCCAGCTACCCAACAAAGTTGATTTAAAAGTTACTGAAGCTCCGCCCGGAATCAGAGGCGATTCATCGCAAGGCGCGACAAAACAAATTACTCTTGAAACTGGCATGCACATCAATGCCCCGCTGTTCGTAAAACAAGGCGATGTCGTAAAAATAAATACTGAAACCGGCGAATACGTTGAACGTGTATAATCATTTATTCAATTTCTTCAATCGGGGCGACCGCTGTTGGTTCGTCTTTTTCTTTTTTTACGGTTGCCCAAATTTCTTTTCTAATCTTTTCAATTAATTTAGGATTTGCTCGCAAATATTGTTTCGCGCTTTCTCTGCCAACGCCCAATTTTTCCTCGCCATAGCTATAAGAATTTCCAGATTTGGTGATAATGTTATGCTGCGCGCCCAAATCAATAATGTCACCAGAAATAGAAATGCCCTCGTCGTACATTATGTCAAACTCACAAGTTTTAAACGGCGCCGCGACTTTATTCTTAACAATCTTGCACTTGATACGATTTCCAATTATGCGCTCGCCCTGCTTAATTTGCGCGGCGCGGCGCAATTCAACACGAATCGAACTGTAAAATTTCAATGCCATGCCGCCGGTTGTTGTTTCTGGATTGCCAAAAAACACACCAATTTTGTGCCGCGTCTGATTGATAAATAGAACAATGGTTTTTGATTTGGAAACAATACCAGCCAACTTACGCAACGCCTGGCTCATCAATCTGGCATGCAAACCCATATGCTGCTCTCCCATTTCGCCCTCTATTTCTGCTTTTGGCGTCAACGCTGCCACAGAATCAACAACAATCACATCAGTAGCATTTGAACGAACCAATGTTTCAACAATTTCCAATGCTTGCTCGCCAGTATCTGGCTGCGAAATCAACAAGTCCTCTATTTTAACGCCGATTTTGCGAGCATAATCAGGGTCAAGCGCATGTTCAGCATCAATAAACGCCGCAACTCCGCCGCGTTTTTGTACTTCAGCGACCAAATGATGCGCCAACGTTGTTTTGCCGCTCATTTCAGTGCCAAAAACTTCAACAATTCTTCCTTGTGGCATGCCGCCAATTCCAAGCGCAATATCAATTGATAAACAACCCGTTGGAACTGACTCAACGCTTATTTGCTTTGCTTCGCCAAAACGCATTATGGCACCTTCGCCAAAACGCTCTTTCAGCTGCTGTATTGCCTGCTCAATTGCCTGATTTTTTCCCTCCTCTTTTTCCTGCACAATTCGTTTAGCCATAGAAATATTATTTTAATTTTGAATTTCGAATTTTGAATCAATGTTGAATGTATTAATGTTTCAAAATTCAGATTTCTGATTTCAATCAAAATTCTGATTTCAAAATTCAAAATTTTTACTTAATTATTTCATTTAATACGATTTGATAGTAAAGCACTTTCTCTCGGCTGTGCTTTGTCTTCGCTGATATTTTAATAATATTCAAACCTTTTTGCAAATCTAGGGTAATATTAAAGCTTCCGTTCTTGTCGCTGATTATTTGCCTGTCATTCACTTTTATCACTGCCTCGCTCTCACTTTTACCGTTTATTGTCAATGACTTTTCCTCTGTTGAAAAACTGGTCGGCAAATCAGCGATTACAAGTTCTGGCGGTTTGGTGATGTTATAAACCTTAATGCCAAGATAAATCAAAATGCCAAGCGCGACCAAAATTAACAGAACAATCCGCAAAAAGGTCGGCGAAAATAAAAAATTAATTGCGTTTTTAAATTTGCTAATTTTTTCTTTTTTCTTTTGCGCGTTGTCAAAAACCATTTTTTCTTTTTTAAAAATTAGCGCGGCAGTTTCAACGTTTATTCCAAGCACTTCTGAATATTTTTTGAGAAAATTTTTAACATAAGGTTCAGCCGGAAGATTGGCATAATCATTGTTTTCCAATGCCTGAAGATATTTCATTTCAACATTAATAAGCCTGGCTACTTTGTCCAGGCTCATTGGCACTGTCTCGCGATGTTCTCGCAGAATCTCGCCAAGAGTTTTAATGCTTTTCAATTTGTGTCTGGTAAAACCAGCAGTAATCTGCTCTTGCTCGGAAGACATAGTATTGTTGAAATTTCAAAATCCAAATATCAAATTCCGTCGTTATCTAAGTCCTCCAATAATTTTTTATCCTCGTCTTCTTCAACTTCTTCAATCATTTCGTCAGAATCGTCAATGGCCTGAATCGGAGCAATGGTTCGTGATTTAAAAGGCGTCGCGTCCTGCTGTTCCACAATCTCACTATAAATTCGTTGAGATGGTAATTCTTGCAAACTATCAACCAAAACATCTCGCGGACGCGCGCCGTCGGCCGGGCCCACAATTCCAGCCGCTTCCATTAAATCAATCAGCCGCGCGGCGCGGGCATAGCCCACGCGCAGCCTGCGCTGCAGCAGCGAAGCTGACGCGCGACCCGCCTGAATAACAACTTCTTTTGCGTCATTAAACAAAACATCGCCATCTCCGTCAGCAGCGCTGGAATAAAAATCCATGCTTGACACGCCATGTTGTTTTTCAAGAATTTCTTCCTGATAATTTTGCTCGCTGCCGCTCGCATCTTTCAAAAACTTGGTGACGCGTTTTATCTCTTCGTCAGAAGCAAAGCCGCCTTGCAGACGTTTTGGTTTTGACAACAATGGAGACATAAAAAGCATGTCGCCCTTGCCCATCAATTTTTCCGCGCCACTGCCATCCAAAATCGTGCGCGAATCAATCAATGATGCCACGCTGTACGCGATTCTTGTCGGCATATTTGCCTTAATCAAACCGGTGATAACGTCAACTGACGGCCGCTGCGTGGCAATGATTAAATGGATGCCAACTGCGCGCGCCATTTGCGTTAAACGAATAACGCACGCCTCCACTTCCGCAGGAGCCGCAACCATCAAATCTGCCAATTCATCAATCACAATCACAATGTATGGCATTTTTTCAGCTGCCGTTAAATTGTAACTGTCAACATTGCGTTTGTGATTTTTCGCCAAAATATTAAATCTGCGATCCATTTCTGAAATTGCCCAGCGCAACGCGTTAATCGTTTTTGTGACATCAGTAATAACCGGGGTCAACAAATGCGGAATGCCATTGTATGCTGTAAATTCAACGCGCTTCGGGTCAACCAACAGCAACCGCAAAGTTTCAGGATTATTTTGGTAAAGCATGGTAATAATCATAGAATGAATTCCCATGCTTTTTCCAGAGCCAGTCGCGCCAGCAATCAGCAAATGCGGCATTTTTTGCAAATTCGCAAATTGCGGTTTTCCAGCAACATCTTTGCCAAGTGCAATTGTCAGACTTGATTGTCTATGTTTAAAATCAGGATTTTCTAAAAGCTCGCGAATATGAACGGTCGCGATTTTTTGATTCGGAACTTCAATTCCAACCAGCGATTTGCCCGGAATGGGCGCCTCAATACGAATCGGATGCGCTGCCAAAGCCAGGGCTAAATCACTGCTCAACGTCGTGATTTTTGAAAGTTTTATACCGTCAGCTGGTTTTAATGTATATTGCGTGACCGTCGGGCCAACGCTGATATCAGCCATTTCCACGGGAATGTTAAAATTCGCAAGCGTCTTTTGTATGCGCTCTTTTGCTGCCTGCACATCACCGCTTCGCGGCTTTTCTATTTTGTTGTCCAAAAGGTCTATTGGCAAATCAATTTTAATTTTGCGCGGCCGAATCATCACCGATTGCTCTTGCGGCAATTGCCGTTTTACAAATTGTGCTGCTGGCGCTCCATATTCTTCATCGTCATCAACTTCTTCTGCTACGTTTCCCGTTGGTTCAGTTATGTTTTCACTTGGAGATTTTAGCGCTGCCAGTTTTTCAGCAATAAATTCTTTATCAAAAATTTTATGCAGAGAAATGTTAAACGCCAAAATAATGCTGCCAAAAACCACAGCAATCAAAATAATCATTGAAGCAACCATTCCAAAATATGTCTGCAAAAAATAACTTCCAACAAAACCAACAAAACCCGCACCCAAACCATTGGCAACTGCCTGAAAAGATTGTTCTCGGTCAATCTCAACAAGATGAATAATGCCACCGACACCGAGCAATAAAAGTAACATTCCAAAATAATTGTGCCAATGAATCGGATATTTTGTTGGCCGTGTTAAAATATAGGAAAGTCCCAAACATAATGCAGCAAAAAGATATTTTGTCCAGCCAAACGCAATATTTAATACTTTATTCAAATAAAATCCAGCAACGCCCGCTGAATTCACAAAACTCAAAAAGCTTATTACCGCAAAAGTAAACAAAATAACAATAACAATTCCGCGAGCGATTTCCGGACTAATTAGCGGCAACAATTCTTCTTCTTTGTGTTGTTTTCGCTTTTTATTTTTCATTTTGTGCATTATAGCACATTTTTGGCAGCGCAAAAAGAAAAGAGCGCGGCCATAAGACCTGCTCCTTTCATCTACGGACCAGTCCACCAAAGTAGGAGGAACTAAAGCGTCCCAGCCCTGTATTTTTCGCCCACGCCTTACGCGCAAAATATACAGAGCCCTGGCCGTATACCGCGACAACGGACAAGCTCTCCGTCCACGCGATTTAATAGAGAGGCAACTTGGTAATAGGGGAAAAAGATGTTGAATTTAGCCCAAGCCAGTTGTCCTCCCTGTCAAATGGCACGACCTCTCAATGTTTTTACTTAACAAAACAGTATAGCACATCTAAATAGCCATGTCAAGCCGTAAGACCAAAATCACGCAAAATTAGCTACAATGGACTTACAATATCCCTAAGCGCTGGATTTGTTATGTGCGTATAAAGCTGCGTTGTTCTGATATTTTGATGCCCCAATAATACTTGAACAAACCGGATGTCCACCCCGTTTTCCAATAAATGCGTGGCAAAACTGTGGCGCAACGAATGAAATGTCGCGTCTTTCGCAATTCC
>JACRDX010000069.1 GCA_016212745.1 Candidatus Falkowiibacteriota bacterium
GACAAGTTTAACGGAAAATTTCGGCCAGTGAGGACCGTGCTTATTTCTTTTGACAGCAGTGTGGCGTTGGAGCCCGTTACGAATATCTTAAATTTGTCGCTTTCTTGCAAACGATTGAGGAATTTTTCCCAGCCGGTTATATTCTGAATTTCATCAAAAAAAAGATAAATTTTTTGTTTATGATCAACCGCAAACAATTCGTAATATGATTCCAAAAGAAGATCAAAATCGTCAACAATAAAATTCACCAACTTTTCGTCTTCAAAATTGATGTAAAGAAAATTGTCTCTGGATAATCCTTTTTTGGCCATTATTTTTTTCCAAATCAAACGCAATAAAAACGACTTCCCGCTACGGCGCGCGCCAGTGACCACAATTATTTCTTTCAGCTCGCGCCAGCTGACAAAATCCGGGTGCGACAAAATCTCGCGGTCAATGTGATCGCCAACGGCGAGAAAAATGGCTCGTTGTTCCGAAATGACCCTCTTTAAAATTTCACTGGTAACTCTGGCCATATATAGTTTATATTAGCAAAATAATATCTCGGCTTAAAGTTTATATTACTAATATAATATATTTTAATACCTTTGTCAATAGCGGCCAATTTCTTGTTCAATTTTCATTAGTCGGTTATACTTCTCCACCCTCTCTGACCTACTCATAGACCCTGACTTTATAAACTCTGCGTTGACGGCAACTGACAAGTCAGCGATGAAAGTGTCAGCTGTTTCGCCAGAACGGTGCGAGACAGAGACCTTGTAATTATTTTTCTTTGCCAAGTAAATCGCGTCAATGGTTTCAGACAACGTACCGATTTGATTAACTTTAATCAAAATCCCGTTACCCACTTTTTCTTTAATGCCTTTTTGCAAGCGATTGACATTAGTAACAAACAAATCATCTCCAATCAGCGTGAGTTTTTTTCCAAACTGTTTTGTCAAAATCGCCCAATTTTCCCAATCATCTTCTGCCAAGCCATCTTCAACTGACAACAGCGGATATTTTTTAACCCAATTTTCCAAAACCCGCATCATTTTTTCCGCAGTGTAGCCCTGCTTTTTTGATTCAAAATAATATCTACCGTGGCGATAAAATTCAGACGCGGCCATATCAAGCGAAATAAACACATGCTTGCCCGGAACAAAACCAGCTGACTTAATTGCCTGCACGAGAAGCTGGAGTGCGCGTTCATTGTTTAATAAATCCGGCGCGAAACCGCCCTCATCGCCAACTGCTGTACTTAAGCCCTTTTGATTAAGAATCGCGGCAAGAGAATGAAAAATTTGCGAACCCATTCTAACTCGCTCTGAAAATTGCTTATGGAGCGGCACAATCATGAATTCTTGGATAGACAAATTATTGTCAGCGTGACGACCGCCGTTTAAGACATTCATTGTTGGAATCGGAAGCCGCCAACCATGCTCTTTTAAGCCAAATGTCTGACGAATATATTTATACAAAGGCATATTCAAAGCGCTGGCAGACGCGCGAGCGCAAGCCAAAGAAACAGCTAAAATCGCGTTTGCTCCCAATTTTTTCTTATTCTCTGTCCCATCTAAATCCAACATCATCTTGTCTATCCTGCGCTGATTAGACGCGTCATTGCCAGACAAATGATTGGCAATAAAAGTGTTCACGTTTTTTACTGCCCGCAAAACGCCTTTTCCGCCATAGCGCTTTGTGGCTCCGTCGCGCAATTCAAGCGCTTCATGCGTGCCAGTTGACGCGCCAGATGGCACTGACGCCGTACCACTCGCTCCGCCTCCTAAAACAACAGTCGCTTCTACTGTTGGATTCCCGCGAGAGTCAAGAATTTCTCTGGCTGTGATTTTTTTGATTGTTGTTTGCATATTTCAATTGTTAATTTCACCTATATATTAAACCCTGCCTGCTAACTCGTATCAGCCCGCTGCACGGCACAATCTCAATCCCCTTCTTTTCCAACTCATCTAAAAACAAATTCATACCAAGCGAATCAGAAGAAATATGCCCGGCAATGACAACATTCATGTGATATTCGTTTGCTTTGTCGCGCGCGTCATCTTTCA
>JACRDX010000070.1 GCA_016212745.1 Candidatus Falkowiibacteriota bacterium
TGTAATTCTGGCCGGCCTGCGAATTCTGATTGAGCACCCGGGCACGCTTAAACAGCTCTCGTCTGCTGTGTCTTTTGCCCACGAACGTTGAATTATTTTTGGATTTATAAAAGCAGCCTTTCCATTTTGTGTTGCAACAATAATCAAACGTTTACTGACGCCAATCTGCGGCGCAGCAAGACCAATACCGTGTTTTTCCAGCATTAATTTACCCATTTCATTAATGAGCTTTTTTGTCTTTGGCAATTTAATTTCACCTAAGCTGACTCGCCTTGCTTTTTTACGCAAACGTTCATCAGGAAAAATTAAAATATTCATAAAGCATTGAATTATAACAATGACACAGGGTCCTTGTCAATTCGCCAGTCAGCACCAAATAACGCGATAATGTCATTTGATAAATCTTTATTTTTGCCGCCAACAGCGGATTTTAACAAAATTTGCCATTGATATTTTTTTCTAACCTTTTTCGCGTAAAAGGGAAATGGCGCCAAAACATCCAACCCTAAACTTGCTAATTTTTTATAAATCCTGTCAGCTTCTTTCGCAACTTTTGCCTCGTCATCACCCTGGCAAATGAATTTTATCAATTCAACAAACGGCGGATATTTAAAATTTTTTCTAAAATCAATTTCTTGTTCAAAAAAAGTTGAGTAGGGAAGTCCAAAAGATTTTATGGCTAGATTGTCAATGAAACGAGTCTGAACAATTACCTTGGGTGCGTGGCTCGCGAATCTTGCGTTAACAACCAACTCATTCAAAAATTCGTAAAGCCGAGAACTGGCAAAATAATCAGCCAAATACAATGCGCTGTCAGCATACACAATGCCAAGCAAAGAAAACTGCGGCCAATTTGGCTTGTTCAAAATTTCAGCTGTCGCGATAACAATATCTGCGTTCAAATTTTCGTCCTTATTTTCGCAAACAATGCTCACGCGCGCGGCCGGATATAATTTGTTAATTGCTTTGGCAATTTGCTCAATGCCAATGCCGCGCTGCTTCAAATTGGAGCCCTGGCATTTTGGGCAGCTTAACAGAACATCTTGTTTGTGGCCGCACCGAAAGCATTGCAAATTTTTATCCATAATACTCATTGGCAATTTGCAGGTTGGGCACGCTGCTACGAATCCACAGTCAGAACAAAATAATGACGTTGCAGCGCCTTTGCGGTTAACAATAAGTAAAGACCGCTGTTTCGCTCCTAAAGCTTGTTCTAGGGCTTCCAAGAGCTCAAAAGACAGGTGTTTTGAAGCGGCCGCGCTATAAATATCTTGTGTGCTGATGATGCGCGGTTGCCAATCAATTGTTCCCAAAATAATTTGTTTCCATTTTTCATTTTTGGCTTCAAAATAATCAACAATTCTTGGCGCGCAGCTGGCTAAAAGCAGAATCGCATTATGCTGCGCGCTTAACCATTTTGTAACCGTAATTCCATGAAATCTGGGATTTTGGTCGTAATTTTTATAGTCAACAGAATGGCTGGAATCAACAAGAATCGCGGCCAGATTGTTAAACGTAAAAAATAGCGCGCTGCGCGTGCCGATAATAATTTTATATTTTCCGTCAAAAATTCCTTGCCAAATCGCATTGTGTTGATTTTTAGCAATCAGCGCCTTAGATGTAATAACAATTGTTTTGTCTGCCATTTTTTTTGGCAAACATTGCAAAAATTTTTCCATGGCTGCGATGTTCGGAAACAGCAGCAAACATTGTTTGTCTTCCGCGGCAATACGTGTCGCAGTTTCAACAAAAAACTGACTCTTCAATTCATTGTCATAATCAAACAACAAATATTTTTTATCGCTTGAACAAAACATTTGTTCAACAAGTTTTTTTATATTTGCCGGAATGTTTGTTATTGGTCGCGAACCTGTCTTTGCCAACGGTATATCAACATTGTCCGAAAATTTTTTCTTCGGAATATCTGGTACCATCATTTTCAAAATTCCAGGTAAAGAATAATAATAATGTTCGCTGATTTTTTTCGCCAACTCAATTTGCTGGCAGGGGATTGTCAATAATATTTTGGCGTCAGAAGATATTATTTTAAATTTATTCGCAGCAATGTCCGAAGTTTTTGGAAAATCAATAACCAACCCTAAAATCGCTTTTCCGCGAAATGGCACTTCTATTACATTTCCAATTGATAGCCGCGCGGCATCAGGTGCCAAATAATCCAAATAATCCATGCCGCGCGGCATTCGTCTTAGTGGAACTATTCGGACGATATTAGACATATCAAAACAATCAACAAGGATTATTTACGGCCTTCGCCTTTTCTTACACCTCGCTTGCATTTTCAGGTGTCCGATTTTTTCGGACACCTCGCTACCTTCCGCTTTTAGCTTGGATTTTAAATCATTCCAATATTTTCTTGGTCTATCAGTTTGCGCTAATACTTCCACCACATCCATACTGGCGAAATGCTACAATCTGGTTTAAATTTGGTATTTTTAGGTATTTATCCACAGCTATTGACAACAAGCCGATTGTTGCAGTATAATTAACTTAGAAGATAAGTCCTTAGGGTAAAGCTTCGTGGAGGGCGTTCTCCATCAGGAACATCCCGTTGAAACAAAGACATTCCCAAAAGGCTCTTACTTAAATCCGCTTTTAGAGCGGGTTTTTGATTTGTATAAGCCGGAATCCAACATCTTCAAATACATGTCCTATATCATTTTGGTATTCTCTGTAAAAAGTGTTAGAAACGAAATCTGCTAATTCAACCAAAATATCTAAATATGAATGAACGGCTTTGTAAACACAATGAGTGCTAGTGAATTTATTTTTTAGAAATTTATCAATTTCTTTCTGGAATTTTTTTTCGGCCAACTTCCCGCCGTCATGTTTTCTGGCATCAATAATTATCCTCACCTTTTGGTATTCTCCAAGAGACATTTCCATAAAAAGTTTTTTCAATAAATCAGCGTAAACAGAGTCAAATTTTATTTTCTCATTATCAAAATAATTAAAAGGTAGTTCTTGGGTTAGTTGAAAAATCGAAAGGATGGTTACATCGTGCCTGCCTAATAATTTTATACTTCTTTCTTTCAATTTTTTAAAATGAGAATCTGCGGCATGAATACGGCGTCTAGACTTTGCGTATTCTTTTCGTATCATTTTCCAACGTTTGCGGAGTATTTTATCATCTAAAACAGCAAAACCATAAATTTATTTTTACGCAAATACAAATTGACCGACGAGATAGCCAACGCCGAACGGCGCCTCATAACTCAAAACCTCAAATTCATAATTCATGTTTTTAACAATTCCCAACAAAACAAGAATTGACCGCAAACCGCATTCGCCGGCGATTTCTATAAGCTCTGGGTCAATGGTCAATACGCTTTCCGCTTTTTTCTGCTTTAACAATTGAACAATTTTTTTATCAAATTGCTTGGCGCGTGGCGAAAAGCCAGCTGGCGCGTTAAGCGCCAGCCGGTGCGATAAATCGCCGGATGCGATTATCGCATACCGCTTTTCCCCAGCCGCGATTGCTTCTTTTAACTCTATTCCAAACTGCAAATGTTTTTCATAATTAAATAACGAATAAGTAATCGGCACAATTCGTACATCTTTTAATTTTTGCGCCAAATAAAACAGCGGCACGCTACAACCATGATCCAAATTATCTTGCCGCGACAAAACAGTCGGAATTTTTACCTCAACTTGTTCTTTGAAATGATTAATAAACTCCAAATCTGATTTAAATCTCATTTCAGTTTCAAAATCTCCAAATTCCTGAAACCGCGCAACATATTCTTCGGCCGTATTAATATTAAACGCGTCAGGAAATAACTCGCCATGCGGCGAAATAATAATAATGGTATCTGGCGCTGATTTTATCAGCTCTTCTTCTAACAAATTCAATGCTTTTGCTGTTTTTTTAATTTTATTCAAATTGTCTTGCCCAATATTCGGAATAAGTATTGGCGGATGGGGGACAATTCCCGCGAAAACCAACATAATTTTATAATGTTAAGTCAGCGCCAAGCGCAAGAAAATTCATTATTTGTTTGCTCACAACCATAACATTTTTGTTGTCATAACCCAACTTTGTAAAAACATTTGTCGGCACCAATCTGCGTATTCCATTTGCCACAACATAAATCGCATCATTATCAAAAACTTTTACCAACGCGCCATCTTTTGGCAAAACAGGATCTCCTGTTTTGTATTTGTCCAATTCTTTTGGCGACACTTTAACGATTTTCAGCGTAGGATAATTAAACAACATAATATCTTTGCCCCAAATTGGATATTTTACGCCATTTTTAAGATAAAAAACAGCGCCGATTGTTTTGTCCTGCAAAAGCCCGCCAAGTGGAAATGAATCTTTTATTGTAATCGGCTCTCCTAAAACATAACCCATAATATCTATTTCATCAACCTTGGTTATTTCTTCTGGATTAAAACCCAAAGATTTGAAAACATCATTTGATTCAAACCTACGTATTGTTAAACCATCAACCAAATATCTGCCGCCAGTCGGGAGTTGCAGCAAAGAATATTGCGCCAACTTGATATCCTTGCCTTGCTCAAATTTCAAAAGCTCTGTCTTGTCAATTTGAACAATCATTTTCGTGTCATACCGAGAAACAAAAGCCGGCCAGTTGGTAAATGCTCTGCGCTTGTTTTTTTGTATAAGCCAAATTGTCGGGTCATCTTTAACTTTTAACAATGAACCATCCGGATAAATCGGCGCGCTTGGCAAACTTATTGTATCGCCATAAAAATCTCCCCAAATATCCCAAAGATTAAAATTACCAGTGACATGCGGTGTATAATTATACAAATTCGCTGTTGCCTGATTGCTAATTACAATATCTTGGCCATCAATAGTATATGCGCCACCAACTTTTTTCAGCCAACTTAAAGTTTGATTTTCAACATACCAGCGCATCAAGCCAGCGCAACGATCTATTTGGTTGGCAAAACCCTTAAAAATCGCTTTTGTCGGGTCTGTCAAATCGCAGCCATCGCAAACACCATAACCCATTGCCCAATCATATTTTTTTTGCGTAGGAGAAGCGTCGGTAATCAATCCCTGTTCTTTTTGCAACATTGCTATTAAAAATTTTGGATTTACTGTGTATGTTTTTGCAGCATTAAAAATAATATCAGCCGCGTTTTTTACTATGCCATCAATGTCAGCTACCCGATAGTTTGCCAATGTTCCGGGCTTTGTAGCCAAAAAAAGCTGAATGTCAGACGAATTCCATTCAACGCTAAACATGTCATTATCAGTAATTATTGCGTTAGCATCAAAAATTCTGTCTCCTGCAAATATTGGATAGGGGAATATCAACGTGATAGCAATTGCGGTTAAACCAAAAAACTTCACTTTACTCATAAGTTGATCTCATTATAGCACAAAATCCCACTTTTATCTTTTTTGAAGCTTAAATTCTATTTTCCCACGTGCCACTCCAACCAAAACTTTCTGTCCAGCGTGCATTTTCCCTTCAACAATTTCTAATGCCAATGGATTCAAAATTTTGTGCTGTATCACGCGCTTTAACGGCCGTGCGCCAAATGTCGGGTCATAACCTTCTTCTGCCAACATTCTTTTCGCGTCCGCGGAAAATTCCAATATAATTTCCTTTTCCAACAACCTTTTCGCAACTCGCGCCAATTGCAAATCAACGATTTTTTCCAAATTTTCTTTGGTTAAACTGTTGAAAATAATAATATCATCAAGCCGATTGATAAATTCAGGCCTAAAATGGTCGCGCAGTTTTTCACTAATTTTTTCGCGCATACGGTCTTGCACTGTCCCTTTTCGCGAACTGTCAGCAAAACCAATTTCGTTCTTTGTGGTAATATCTAAAATCAAATCACTGCCAATATTTGACGTCATGATTAAAATGGTATTTTTGAAATTCACAACACGACCTTTTGCGTCAGTAAGCCGGCCATCATCCATAATTTGCAATAAAATATTCAATGTGTCTGGGTGCGCTTTTTCAATTTCATCAAACAAAACAACTGAATATGGTCGGCGCCGAATTTTTTCAGTCAATTGGCCGCCCTCATCATAGCCAACATATCCGGGCGGCGAACCAAGAATTTTTGAGACAGTATGTTTTTCCATGAATTCTGACATATCCAAACGAATGACAGCATTTTCATCATTAAACATAAATTCAGCAAGCGCTTTTGCCAGTTCGGTTTTTCCAACGCCTGTTGGACCAAGAAAAAGGAAAGAGCCAATCGGTTTATTTTCCTCTGAAATTCCAGCGCGAGACCTGCGCAAAGCATTTGCAATGGCTTTTATGGCATCTTCTTGTCCGATTACTCGTTGCTGCAATTCTTCCTCTGCCTTAACAAGTTTTTCTGATTCTGTTTCCAGCATTTTTTGAACCGGAATTCCTGTCCATTTTGAAACAACGCGCGCGATGTCCTGTTCAGACACTTCTTCCTTTAGCATCGCGCGCCCACTTTCTTTTTGAATTTTAACAAGTTTTGCTTTGGCAGTTTTAATCTGTTTGCGCATTTCAGGAATTTCGCCATATCGCAGCTTTGCCACTTTTTCAAATTCTGCTTTTTGTTCCAAAATCTCAGCTTCTTGTCCTGTTTGATCTATTTTTTTATTTAGGCCTTGAATTTTTACAATCAATTCTTTTTCTTGCGTCCAATGCAAATCAAGCTGCTTTTCTTTTTCTTTCAAATCAGCCAAGCGCAATTCTATTTCCTTTAACCGCGACTTGGAACTGGCAGTTTTATCCTTATTCAATGCTTCTTTTTCAATTTCCAATTGCCGAATTTTACGATTCAACTGGTCAATTTCAACGGGCTTGCTTTCAATTTCAATGCGCAAGGCTGACGTTGCTTCATCAATCAAATCAATTGCCTTGTCCGGCAAAAAGCGGTCAGTAATGTAGCGCTGCGACAATTTCGCAGCAGCCACAATCGCGTCGTCAGTAATGTGCACGCCATGATGAACTTCGTACTTGACTTTTATGCCGCGCAAAATCGCGATTGTGTCTTCAAGACTTGGCTCATTGACCAAAATCGGCTGAAATCTGCGCTCCAATGCCGCGTCTTTTTCAATGTATCGCTGATATTCCTTAATAGTCGTCGCGCCAACGCAGCGCAGTTCGCCGCGCGCCAAAGCTGGTTTTAGCATATTTGACGCGTCCATAGCGCCTTCTGTTGCGCCAGCGCCAACTATTGTGTGCAATTCATCAATAAAAACAATGTATTTATCAGCGCCTTCTTTAATCTCTTTAAGCACTGCCTTGAGCCGCTCTTCAAAATCGCCGCGAAATCGCGTGCCAGCTATTAACGCGCCCAAATCCACGGAAATAACTTCTTTTCCTTTTAAATTTTCAGGAACATCGCCAACAATAATTCGTTGCGCAAGCCCTTCAACAATGGCCGTTTTTCCTGTGCCCGGTTCACCAATCAGAACCGGATTATTTTTTGTCCGGCGCGACAAAACCTGTAAAATCCTGCGGATTTCCTCGTCACGCCCAATCACTGGGTCAAGCTTTTTATTACGCGCCATTTCAGTCAAATTGACCGTGTATTTTTCAATTGCTTTGTATTTTGCCTCTGGCTCAGCGCTATCAACTTTGTGCGCTCCGCGCAATTCCGCCAAAATTTTTAAAACAACTTCTTCTTGCACGCCTAATTTTATTAACAATCGCTGAACAGGGGATTCGGTTTTCAAAATTCCCAAAAACAAATGCTCAACGCTGACAAAATCATCGCCCATGTTTTTTGCTGCTTGCTCTGCTGTCATTAACGCGTAATTCAAATGTGGTGTCACATAAACCTGCGACAGTTCTTCAGAACCAGGATGAAAATCTTTTGGCATTCTTTGAAGAACGCTCACAATCGCATTATGCAAAGCATCAATGTCAACATTGAGCTTTTGCAAAAGACTTACGACCATACTGTTTTCCTGCTCCAACAGCGCGAGCAAAAGATGCGGCACGTCAATTTGTTTTTGCTTAAATTCAAACGCCAATCTTTGAGCGTTTTGCAACGCCTCCTGACTACGAGTTGTAAATTTATGAGGATCCATAATAGTAAAAAATTTTCAATTTTCAATTTTTAATTTTCAATGTTGGTTAGCACTCGCTTAATTAGACTGCTAATAGCATAAATCAAAAAAAACTTTTCGTCAACCATATGGCCAACTACATTTTACCATTATACCATTTTTGTGCTAAAATTATATTATGCGTACATTCATTTCAATCAATGCGCCGCAACAAATTGGCGACCATTTAGTTGCAATTCAACAAACAATTGCCAAAAATAATTCGCAGACAAACATAAAATGGGTTGAGCCAGAGAATTTTCATATTTGTTTGCAATTTTTAGGAAACCTGTCAGAGCTGGAAATTAATAATCTTGCTGACAGATTGGGGCACATTATCAGATTTATTCCGTTCAAACTGCGCTTAACCAACATTGATTGTTTTCCAAATCACTTTGAACCGCGCGTAATTGTTATCAACGCTGAAGAGCCAACAGGAAAATTGTTTATTTTGCAAAAACAAATCCGTAATTTTTTGCTTGCGAGAAAATACCAGCTTGACCTAAAACCATTTAAGCCGCATCTGACATTGGGCAGACTAAAATACCAAACAAGCTTTTTAAATTTACCAAAACAAATTGAGCGGCTGGAATTTGACGTGCATCTCATTGATTTAATGAAAAGCGAATTAACAAAGTACGGCCCGATTTATCAATCAATCACACAATATGGAGAATAAAGAAAAAATTATTCTTGGCGTAAAAATCAATGATTTATCATGGCAAGAAATCAAGGACGAAGTCCGCGCAATGCTGGCAAACAAACAGCAACGTTTTATTTTCACGCCGAATCCGGAAATTTGTTTAGCCGCGAATAAAAACAAATATTTCAAAAAAGTTTTAAATAGCGCGAGTTTCAACATCCCAGATGGTTTTGGCTTAAAAATTGGCGCGCTAATTCTTGGCCAAAGCATGAAAAACAGAATTCCGGGCGTTGATTTTGTTGTAAAATTATGCCAAATTGCTGAACAAAAAAATTGTTCAATAATGTTTATTGGCGGCTGGCACACTGTTGCCGCTGACGCGGCAAGAAAAATGCATCATCAATTTCCAAATCTTAAAATAATAGGGGATACTGGACTCGGCGCCAGCCGCCTCATTGACAATAAATTGTTTTATGACGAGGTCGAAAACAACAATTTATTATCAAGAATAAATAATTTCAAACCAGACATACTTTGCGTTGCGCTTGGCGCGCCAAAACAAGAATTATGGATGGAAAAAAATATTTCTCTTTTACCGAGCGTCAAAATCGCCACTGGCGTTGGCGGCACATTTGATTATATTTCCGGCCGCATAAGCCGCGCGCCGCGGACGGTACAGACGCTCGGCTTAGAATGGTTATTCCGATTGATTGCTGAACCGGCGCGCGCAAAAAGAATTATCAATGCAGTATTATTGTTTCCATTTGCCTGCGCGCGCCAACGATTCTGCTGTTTTTTTTGTTATCAACAATCATGGCTGCCAATAATTCTGAACGAGACCGGTAAAATTTTGCTAATCAAAAACAAACAAACTCAACGTTGGGAATTTCCAACGCTTGCGGAATTTAACAGCAAACGTCTCTCCGAAAATCTTGCGGTTTCAACGGACAATTTTGCCTTGATCAAAAATCATAAAACAACATTCAAAGAAAAATTTTCCAAAATTTTAAAATTAACGTTCGGCAGAAAGGGAGTTGAATATAATGTTTCAACTTTAAAATTGCTCGGCAACAGCCAAAACTTAA
>JACRDX010000071.1 GCA_016212745.1 Candidatus Falkowiibacteriota bacterium
AGTGCGAACATGAAACGGGCAGTTCATTGGTTTTAACAAATATTCTTCTTTTGGTTGGTCAACAACCTCGCCTGTTTGCGCTTCTTTTAATGACCGCCCAACTTCCAAGGTTGGGTACATGTTTTCATTGAAAAAATTCCAATGTCCAGAAGTTTCCCAAAGCTGTCTGCTTCCAATGTGCGGCGACCGAACCAAACAATATCCATTTTTCAAATGCTCTTTATGCCAAAAATCTTCAATCACTCGCCAAAGCAACGCGCCTTTTGGTTTCCACATTGCTAAACCAAGCCCAACAATCGGATCCAAAATAAATAAATCTTTTCCAATGATACGGTGGTCCCGCTTTTCAGCTTCTTCCAACATTTTCAAATAATTTTCCAATTCTTCTTTTGTTTCAAATGCCACACCATAAATTCTCTGCAGCATTGGCCGTTTTTCATCGCCGCGCCAATAAGCGCCTGCCAACTTTTGTAATTTGAAAACTTTGACATCATTAGTTGATTCAACGTGTGGGCCGCGACACATATCTTCAAAAACAACTTCGCCCTTTTTGTTCAAATTTTTATAAAAACTAATTTGTGTTTCTCCTTGTTGCGCCAATTCTTCAATCATTTCTTTTTTGTACTCATTGTTCTCAACTTTTTTGATTGCATCTTCAACTGACAAAAAATATTGTTCAAACTTTTGTTTTTCTTTAATAATCTCTCTCATCAATTCTTCCAATTTATTTAAATCATCCGGAGAAAAAGTTTTTCCATTCAAATCAAAATCATAATAAAAGCCATTGTCAATTGCCGGGCCAATTGCCAACTTTGCATCAGGATATAATTTTAACACCGCTTGCGCCAAAATGTGCGACAAAGAATGCCGTACTGTTTCAATATTCATAAAATTTTATTTTACTTGAACAAAAATTTTGTTCAGATTATTCGGAGTCTTTTTAACCCAAAACGGAGAAAGTTGAACATCAACATTCTCTATCTCATCAAAATTTAATAAATATAATTGCACGCCTTTTGGCGTTAACCCAACCAATTTTGATTTATCTAAAATAGAATTCGTATCTTTTATAACTGTCTTGGCTTCCGCGTGAATTTTAATTTCAGCGCTTTTTGTTTTCACGTTATATTTACTTGTGGTATATGACAAAGAATCTGAATCAATGGCTAAAACATTGCGCTCTTCGCTCACAATTGTTTTAACTTTTGTGTTGGCAAGCCCTATAATTTGTTCTTTTTCTACGGCAATCAAAGTCATCTTTTGTTTGATACTCACATCAAAAGCAGAAACCGCATCGCCAACCTTGGCGCCAACAGATTCGTCTATACTTTCTCGTCCCACAACAGCAATAAGAAAATTCTGGCTATCTGGTAAATTATTTGAAAATTCCTGTATTGCTTTCACGTCAATATCTTTGGTAATATTTTCTTTGGCTTTCACAATGTCAGCAGCTTTAACAACTTTGATTTCAGATGGTTTATTTTTTATCACATCCTTGCTCTCTGCGTAAATTTTATCCTGCAATCCTTGCCACAATCCCGGAATTGTAAACATTGTCGCTGGAATTTCTTTAAACGCGTCCGGGTTGTCCGCATAAACCTGCACAGTAATTTTGCCGCCAGCAGGAATTGTCACTTTATCTTTTAACCGCAACAAAACTTTGTCAGGCGAAAGCAATCTTGTGGTCGCTACCAATGTCTGCTCTTTCGTATAATTGTTTATCAATGTCACAACGCCGATAATATTCGTGCCCTTTGGAACTTCGGCGCCAGTTGCCTCGCCCTTGCCGCTGGCTAATGCAGTTGTTTCAAAAAGCGTGCCAGAAAGCGCATCTTTACTGCTGCCGTCAGTCACAATCTGCGCTGAAAAATCCACCGCAATATTAGAAATCCGCGGGGTCACAACAATCACGGCCTTGCCCAAAGAAAAAATTCCGATCAAACCAATAATAACCGCAACAATAATTACAACGGCAACCACAGTTGAATAATTTACTGAAAAGTTTCCAAAATTACGTTGATACATACGTTTTATGTTACTTGCCCCCCTATTTCTTAATTCTATCATCAACTTGTCGGCAAGGCAACATTCTAAAGTGCGTTAGCGCCCAGAACCGTGGCAATGTCTTTTTTGAACGATTCTGCCATTGAAACTTTAAAATTTGTCTTAACAAATCGCTCCCTAACGCGCAAAAACACAATGAAATCTCCGGGGTGCGCTAAAAATAGCTCCTTGATTTTCGCAGCAAGCTCTGGCGTGGCATTTGCCGGATAATTTATTACTACGTGCTTTTCTTCATTTTTTTCCTTATTGCGCCAAAAATTATTTATCGTAAAATTTACCTCATTTGCCAGAATTTTCTTAATGTCAGCGCGACTCTCCTGCGAAATTTCCCAAATTTTATTTGCAATTACTCTCGGACTTTCATCCTTGTCTGTAATTTCGCCGAAAACAGCAATCATTTTCCCCTCAATCAGTAACCCAACTTTTTCTTTATACAATCTTGGAAATATGATAACCTCAACGTTTCCGCTAAAATCTTCCAACTTCAAAAAAAGCATTGGATCGCCTTTTTTGGTAATAATTTTTTTTGTCACTCCAACAACGCCCGCGATTTTAACATGACCATTGGTAATTGTTTTTTTAATAATGCTATCAATCGGACAAACCAAGCCACGCAACTCTTCTCCAACGCCACTAAATGGATGGTCTGAAATGTACAGCCCTAAAAACTGTTTTTCCCAATCCATTTTTTGCCATTTTGTCACTTCTTCCTTAATTTCCATATTCAATGGCACATATTTGGCCGCTGCTTTGTTTGCGCCATCACCGAACAAACTGACTTGTGGGTTATTTCGCTGCTCATCAACCAATTTTGTATAGCTTAAAATTTTGTCTATGTTGTAGAGCAATGTATTTCTATTAACCTGCCTCGCCGGCAGGCAGGCAAAAGCGTCAAACGCGCCGCTCTTAATCAACCCTTCCAGCGATTTTTTGTTCAAATCTTTTGACTTCACGCGATTCAAAAAATCTTCCATGCCAACAAACTTGCCGCGCTCTTTTCGCTCATCTGTAATTGCTTTAACCACATTTTCTCCTACATTGCGGATAGCATTCATTCCAAAGCGAATTGCCGGTTTGCCCTGCGCCAAGCTGTCAGCAACAACGCCAAAATTGCTAAAACTTTCATTAATATCTGGCGGTAAAATTTTGATTCCCATTTTTTTACATTCATCAATTTCAAGCGCCACGCGCTCCATGTCTCCTTGGTCAGACGTCAGCAAAGCGGCCATAAATTCAGCCGGATAAGTTGCCTTAAAATAAGCGGTCTGGTAAGCAATCAACGCGTAACAAGCAGCATGACTGCGATTAAAACCATAGCCTGCGAATGGTTCAATAAATTTAAAAATGTCCTCGGCTTGTGATTTTGAAACGCTATTGGCCACGCAACCTTTTATAAATTTTTCTTTTTGCTCTGCCAAAAGCGCTGCTATTTTTTTACCAATAGCTTTTCTCAAAATATCAGCTTCGCCAAGCGAAAAGCCGGCCAAATCACGCGACAATTGCAATAATTGTTCCTGATAAACCGCCACGCCATAAGTTTTTTCCAAAGAATTTTTAAGCAATGGATGCAGATATTCAACTTTTTGTTTACCATGTTTCCGATTGATAAAATCGGGAATCAAATCCATTGGTCCAGGTCTGTACAGCGCCACCATTGCAATCAAGTCCTCAAATTCGGTCGGCTTTAACTGCTGCAAATATGAACGCATGCCGTCAGACTCAAATTGGAACACGCCGGTTGTGCGACCATCCTGAAAAATTTTATAGGTTTTTTTGTCATCAAGCGGAAGGTTATCAATGTCAATGTTGATTTTATGAATCGCGTAAATGATTTTTGACGCGTGTTCCAAAATCGTTAAATTTTTCAAACCCAAAAAATCCATTTTCAAAAGCCCCAAATCTTCAATTGGATGCAAAGAATATTGACTCACAATGTTTTCGTCGTTGCCGCTGGCATATTGAAGAGGCACAAACTTGTCCAACGGTTCTGGGGCAATGACCACTCCGCAGGCGTGGACAGAAGAATGGCGCGCCGCGCCTTCTATTTTTTTTGCCAAATCAATTACGCGGCGCGCCTGCTCATCATTTTTATAAATTTCTTTAACTTCGCTGATTTTCGTTACGGCCTGATTCAATGATGTGCCGCTTGGAATTAATTTTGAAAGTTTATCGCAAAAAGAATACGGCACATCAAGCACGCGCCCAACATCTCTAATTGCAGCGCGTGCTGCCATTGTTCCAAATGTAATAATCTGCGACACACGGTCTTTTCCATATTTTTGTTCTACATAACGCAGTACCTCGTCGCGCCGAATATCCGCGAAATCGGTATCAATGTCTGGCATTAAAATTCTCTGCGGATTTAAAAATCGCTCAAAAAGCAACTCATATTTTATTGGGTCAAGATTTGTAATGTTAATCAAATAAGAAACAATGCTGCCTGCCGCTGACCCACGACCCGGTCCTACGACAATGCGATTGTTTTTCGCCCAATTTATAAAATCCTGAACAATCAAAAAATAACCCGCGTATCCGGTTGTTTTAATTACTGACAACTCATATTCTAACCGATCAATAACTGCTTTTTGCGAGTCGTTTAATACTCCTGTTGCTGGATTAAACCCATAACGTCGCTCAATATTTGCGTAACAAAGTTCTTTCAGATATTCAAACGGCTCTTTCGCGTCCGGAACCTCAAATGTTGGCAGCAGAATTTGGCCAAGTTCAATTTGCAAGTTGCATTTGTCAGCCACCAGCATTGTATTTTCAATAACCTCTGGGCGCTCGCGGAAAAATCCTTGCATTTGGCTGGCCGCGAAAAAAGAAAAATCTTCGCCGAGCATTGACAAACGGCCAACATCATCGCGCTTTTTCTTTGTTTGCAAACACAACAAAATATCGTGCGCTTCAGCATCTTCGGTGTTCAAATAATGTACGTCATTTGTCGCGACAACCTTGATGTTATGTTCTTGACCAAGTTCAAAAATCCTTTCATTAACCGGCCGTTGGTCTGGAATGTTTGGATTATATTGAACTTCCAAATAAAAATCGTCGCCAAATAAATTTTTATATTTTTCCAAAACTGCCGTAACATTACCTTTGCGCAGAATCGCTCGCGGAATTTCACCCTGCAAACAAGCTGACAAACACACAAGTCCTTCGTGATATTTTTCCAAAAGAGGCCAGTCTATTCTTGGCTTATAATAAAAACCCTCCAAATGCGCGAGGGTTGTTAATTTAATCAAATTTTTATAACCGATTTCGTTTTTTGCCAACAAAATCACATGAAAACGCTCATTATCATTCATCTCTTTTCGCAAATGATCTTTGGTTAAATACAGTTCGCAACCAATAATCGCTTTAATGCCTGCTTTTTTGCACTTCTGATAAAATTCAACCGCGCCATACATCACGCCATGGTCTGTCAATGCAATCGCAGGCATGTTATCATTTTTTGCTTTATCAACCAGCTCGCCGATTTTGGCAAGCCCGTCAAGCAAACTGTAGTGCGAATGCACATGTAGGTGGACGAATTTCATAAGGCTGCTGCCTCCTTTGATGTCAAAAAAATTCAACTCAAAATTTTACGTCCAAATCCTTGTCCAACGCGCTTTTGTAAATTACACGATTTGGGCTGATTTTAGTTCCAAGCGCCGGGATGCTGGGCAGATTGTTTGGCAATGTTAAGTCCAATGAAATATCAATGCTTGGCAAGCCAATCTGTTTTTGAATAGCCAATGAATAGCCCAGTTGTTTGACCTGCTCCTGCCAATTTTTGCCGAATTTGTATTTTATCATTATCACTTCACTTGTTTGTGGCTCAACATTCAAAAATAAGCCGACAACTTTTTTATCAAATTCGTCACTTACAACATAGTCGGTTATTTTTTTCCCGGAAATTTGCGCGTCCAAAATTTCAATGTCCTTTGGCAAATAAACGCGCGTCCAACTGCGATATCGCGTGACGAGCAAATCAAACTTACCCTGATGATCATACTTAACCTTTAATTCTGCGGTTGGTTTGTCGCCGCTCGCAGATAACGTATATTGGACTGAACGTTTAACAAACGGGTCTGTTTTGAGCGCTGCCAAATTCGCATCAATTACCATTAAATAATCACCAGCCGTCTTTTTAACTAAGCCAGCCCAATCATACTTTTTCGCCACCTCCTGCTGAATCGGACTATTAAAATAAAAAACCATTTGTTTTTGCTCAACGCTATTTTTCAAAATCGTCACTAACTCGCCAACTTTTGCCAAAGGCAGCTTGAACAACCGCGCTTGTAGTTCTATGCCCAATTTGCCAATCACAGATTTTCTCTCCTGAAAAATAACGCCCTTGGTTTTATAACCATACTCTACCTCATATTGCAGCGTGTCAATAAAATTGTCCGCAGTAAATTTCAAACCATCCACTTCAATCGGACCAACAACCTTTAGCAGCCCAGCGATCATTGTTGGTGTCACACCGATTACTCCATCAAATTTTTCTACCTCGCCTTTTTCAAGCGCATAAAATTCTTCTGCCTTTTTTGCTGATTCGCTAAAATCCGGAGACCAGTTTGAATCGCGCATAAACCATTGTGGCTGGCTCATGTATTTTTTCATTGGTTCTGGCGATGGAATGTTTAACGTTGCTTCTGCTTTTTTATCCAAATTATAAATGTTATCAGTAAAAAATTTTTCAACATCCGCATTTAAAACTTTAACCACGCCATATGTTCCCAAAAATCCGCCACCTGGTCGCATTTCGCTGTTGTTCATCAGCAAAAATAAATATGTTTTTTCGCGCAAATATCCTAAAAATTCTGGCAAAAAATCACTGGCCACGCGCAATTTGCTTGTTATGTCTCCAAGCAAATAAATTTCATTTCCAAGCTCATCGGTCGCGAAAATCCCACGCAACCAACTGTTTTGCTGAAAATTTTCAAATTCTTGCAACGCAATCTGCATGTTATCATCTGTTTTTTTCAGATCTCCAGAAAATGAATCCAACAATGACAAAAACTCCATTTTATTTTTTTCTGACAAGTCGCCGAAGTTTTTAATGCCAATGCCCGCAATCATCATTTTCTGTGCCATGTCAGTCAGGTTAAACATCAC
>JACRDX010000072.1 GCA_016212745.1 Candidatus Falkowiibacteriota bacterium
TCAGTCAGGTTAAACATCACACCAGAAATGCGCTGGCTAGAATCTATTGTGGTCATCACTAAATTAATCTGCTCGCTCGCAACTGGCGTTTTACTTAAAAAAGAGTTTTTCAAAACGCTCAACTGCACGTTTGCCTGCTCAAAATTCTTGCCAGCCAGCTGAAACTTAACTTTTGCCGCATCAAAATTGAATTTTATGGCATCGTCTTGACCGGATTCAAGATATGCTTGTCCGATTTTTATTTGTCCATAACCAACTTTAATTGCTGAATAATATGGCGCAAAATTAAGCACAGCAATTATTAAACAAACAGTTCCCACAATCAAAATTGAAATGCCGCAATATGCCAAAATTTTTAAAAGTGCTAACAAAAAATTGCGTCCGATAAACAAATATCCGCGGCGCGCGTGCTTTATTTCACTTAATAAATTTATGTTAAACTGCTCCATGTTTTTTTAGATATTTTATCCAACTTTTTACATGTTCTCGCGTCAAACTGTCAAACAACGCAGCTACGCCGCCTTTATCGGCTGATTGGCGACGATGCAAATGAATAACTTTTGCCTCAGGCAAATAAACCACACGCTTGCCCATTTGCCAAATTCTGCGACACAAATCAGCGTCTTCAAAATACATAAAAAATCTCTCGTCAAACAATCCGGCGCTCATTAAAACATCTTTGCGCGCCAGCCAGCAAGAACCTTGCGCCCAATCAATGTCTTGCGTATCATTGTGATTCCAATCAATCATCAAAAATCTATGCAATTCTCGTTTTCCCCATGGCGTTTTTCCTAAAATGGTTCTGCGACAAAGCGGGGTCAATAATTTGTGCCATTTATAACAAGAATATTGCAAACTACCATCTGGGTTTAAAAGCTGCGGCGCGATGATTCCAACATCATCGTGCACTTTCAGATATTGAAGCATTTTATCTATTGCACCAGGAAAAACAAAGATATCTGGATTCATTAACAAAACAAATTCGCCTTTCGCATCCTTAATTCCAACATTGGTGCCAGCACCCATGCCTAAATTTTTTTCGTTTTGAATATATCTGATTTCTGGATGAATCTTTCTTAAATATGTTTCAGCATCATCTTGAGAATTATTATCAACAACAATTATTTCAAATGGTTCTGTGGCTTTTGCTTCTTTAAACCATTGAACACAATTTTTGATCAATCGCTTCATTTTATAATTAACAATCACAATGGAAATCATACAAACCATTTCAACAGATCCTCCATTTGCGCGCATCTTCCACGCACAATTCTGTGTCTTTTTTTCATTAATTTAGAAAAATTTTTAATTAAATCTTTGATTGCTCTTAAATTTTTTGTTTCAAAAATCAAAACGTAAAAAAATTTTAATTTTTCATACCACAAAACATTAAAGAAAAATCGCCATTGAACAAAATTTTTGTTCAAGAGATATAAATGATTGCGATATGAATAAAAATTTACAAGATTGCTTTTGCTTCTGCGGTGTTTTAGAATTTCCAACCAAGCGCCGGTTTTCTTTTCGCCGCGCACAGCGTTGTTGCGCGCGGTGCGCGCGTGATGCGCAATTGCTTGACCAACGCGCCAAATCTGCCAGCCACGCATCCTCATCCTTAAAGACAAATCAATGTCTTCTTGATATGAAAAAAAATCTTCGTCAAAAAATTCTTTTTCATATTGCACATCTTCCAGCGCTTCGCGCCGCAAAATCGAGCAAGCTCCGGAAAAACCAAAAACTTCCTCGTCCATTCCGTATTTACCATCATCAATTTCTCCTTGCGCAATATCTACAACCTTATAATTTTTAAAAATTTGCAAACCAACCGAATCAATGTAATTTGTCTTTTCTCCATTTTGTAGCCGCAAAACTTTTGCCGTAGCAGCGCCTGCCTCACTGTGTTTATCCATAAATTGAATCAGCCGCTCAATACAATTTGGCTCTAAAACAATATCTTGATTAAGGCACAAAACATACTCGCTTTTTGTCCAATGAATGGCTTGATTATGCGCCTTCGCAAAACCAACATTGTTCTCGTGCCGCACAACTCGTATTTGTGGATAATTTTCTTTCAAAAAGCTGACCGTATTGTCAGTTGAGCCATTATCAATAATAAGCAAAGAAAAATCTTTAAAAGTCTGGGATTCAAGAGAATCCAAACAGCTCTTTAAAAAATTTTCACCGTTCCATGTTACCAAATTAACAGCTAATTTCATATCAACTATCTTACCATATCCCAAATCGCATACACAATGCCAGCCGAAAACATTATCAACAATGAAATTTCCATTAACGCGCTGCGGGACAATGCGTAAACCGGACGCTGGTCGCCCAACTTTTTCGCTCTACGGTATGCGGTCACTATTAAAATTCCAGACGCGCCAAAACTTAAAGAACCGACAATACCAAGTATTGTAATAAAATCCCTAATCCCACTCAAAAATAGCAAAAATGGCACAATAGCAACCAGCAACCACGCTGTTTTTCGGTTTATTTTAATGTCATATTCAAAAATTTGTTTTAACCCAAGTCCAACGCTTAAAAAACTTGTGCTCAATGTAAAAAACGCGAAAAGATTGCCAGCAATTATCGCCCACTTTCCAAGCGTGCTTCCCAATCCAACAGTTGCCACTTGTGTCACGTTGCCATTGCAAACCGCCAAAACTGTCGCGGTAAATAAAACATAAACAACCATTGCGATTAAGCCAGCATAAACAATTGCCTTTTTTATCAAACGTCGCTCCTCATTCAAAATTCTCTTTACTGAAAAAATCGCGCCTGTTCCAGCATATGCAAAAAGAACTACTCCATACAGCAAAAGTATGTTGTGAAAATCAATGTCGTTAAACCATGATATTTGCGACAAAGACGACGCACCAGCTCCGGAAATTATCAAAACAACCGCGAATACGCCAAGCACCATTATCAGTTCAATGACCTTTACCCATTTTAAACCAAAATATAAAACAATCGCACCTACTAACCAAAAAATAATACTGTGCCACATTGCGTCTCCACCCCAAAGTGCGGCCAATACCGCGCCAATGCCAATAATGTACGCCAGCAACGCGCCATAATTTCCAACAATCATCGCCAAATATTCCACATATTGCCAGCCATGCCCAACATATTTTTTCACGCACCCTGCAATTTGATGGTCTTCTTTATTTCGCAACATCATCTCGCCAACCATCAAATGCACAAACATCACGGCAATTCCCAAAATAAATAAAAAAAATAATCCAACACCAAAACCGACTTTATGCACGGCAAAGGGAATGCCCAAAATGCCGGCACCGATTATTGTGCCGACGAGCGTGGCAACTGCTTCCCAAAAATTAAGCGACTTTGACATAAATATTATCAGCGCTCACAACAACAATTTTATCTTTATTTTTTATAATTCTATTCTTTTTTAAATTATTAATCGCGCTGGCAACATTCTTAGCAATGACCGCGGCGGCTCCCCAAACGACAGAATATTGCCGCCGCTGCCTTTCATTTTCACAAATAAAAACAACTGGTAATTCCGGGCGAAAACTTGTCACCCTATACATTAAAGATTCTGAACCAATAACAATTAACATTTTCGCCTTGACATTTTCCGCCAAAATACGCGCCAACCCACTCAACGCTTTTCCCGCAAGCGCAACCTGCTGCAGCCGTTTGCGAATATCCAAATCATCATAAGTTGACGCTTCTGTCACGCAAATAATTTTCGCCATTTCAGCGGCAGCCATAATCGGATATTTTCCATTTGCCGTTTCTCCGGACAACATTACTGCGTCAGCATGGTCAATGACTGCGTTCGCAACGTCGCTCGCTTCTGCTCGCGTTGGCCTTGGATTATTAATCATTGATTCTAACATTTGCGTTGCGACAATGACTGGCTTTGCCGCAGCCAAACATTTTTCAATAATATTTTTCTGAATTATTGGCACTTCTTCAGTAGACATTTCTATTCCCAAATCGCCGCGCGCGATCATTATCGCGTCGGCCGCTTCAATAATTTCATCTATTTTTTCAACAGCAACCCTGCGTTCAATTTTTGCAATCACTTTTATTGGCTGGCCAACAATAATTTTTTGTTGTCTCTCAACTTTGTTAATCAAATTCCTAACTTCAACAATATCTTTTGCAGATTGAACAAACGACAACGCAACAAAATCAACTTTATTTGCCACACCAAATACCAAATCCTCTTTGTCCTTTGCTGTTAGAGCTGACAATTTAATTTGCGTGTCTGGCAAATTAATTCCTTTGTGCGAAATTATTTCGCCTCCAATTTTCACCAAACAATAAATTTTATTTCCAACTATTTTTTGAACAACCAATTCAACTGCTCCGTCAGCGATTAGCACGCGCTCAGCCAACTTAATATCTTGATGCATGTTCGCGTATGTGACAGGAATGGTTCCGCGCTCAGCTTTGCCAGTTGTCAAAACAATTTTGCTGCCATTTGCCAATTTTAATTTTCCGTCAAATTTTCCCAACCGAATTCTCGGACCTTGCAAATCCTGAATTATGGCGATCGGATTTTTTGTCTTTTTTTCTATTGCCCTAATTCGCCTTATAACCCCCAGATGATATTTGTGAGTATTGTGCGAAAAATTGAGCCGTGCCACGTTCATGCCAGCTTTTGCTAATTTTAACAAAGCTGCCGCGCTGTCAGCTGCTGGTCCGATTGTGCAAATTATTTTAGTCCTCTTCATAAAATAACGTTCTCTTGTTGCCTGAAATTAATTTTGTCGCAATCTTTTTCAACCACCAAAATATCAAAACGACAATCAACATCTCGCCCGATATTTTTTGCTTGAATATAATATTTAATCAGCCGTTTTATTGTGTCCCGATTTTCATAATTCACCGCGCGTTCGCCCGGCAAAAAATCAGTTGACCGAGTTTTAACCTCCACGAAAACGATTTCATTGTCTTTCGTGCAAATCAAATCAATTTCGCCAAACCTACGACGATAATTCCGCTCAATCACACGATATCCTTGCTTTGCGTAAAATTCAGCTGCCATGTCTTCGCCCCACTGGCCAAACTGTTTGTTATGGAGCGTCATATTAAGCTGATTGCGACGGTACGATTAAACCAACTAGCCAATTTAAAAATCCGCCAATCAAACCGGTCATTGTCAAAACGCCCATTATGCAAACAACGATTCCAATCAATTTATAAAGCATGCGGCTGCTGCCAAACCATTTTTCGCCCCACATTGAATAGCCCACGAATTCTTGAATCCATTGTGTTTTCCAAACGAAAATAAAACCCACGCCAGCGATAATCAGTCCCAAAAAAAATTGTCCGATTGTCATATATTATTATGTGTAATTGTGCGCGGTCAATACGATCTGTCATGCTGAATTCCACGCGATGCCGCATGGCGTCGTATTTCAGCATCTTAATTCGTAGTTCCGTAGTTAATCCGTAGCATCCGTAGTTCTGTAGTCATTGTATCACTTTCTTTCAACAAAATAAAAAATGGGCGAGGAGAGATTTGAACTCTCAAGACCTTTCGGCCGCTACCACCTCAAGGTAGTGCGTATTCCGTTTCGCCACTCGCCCAATCTGCCCCGCCCATGGCGGGGCCACAATTTTTTACTCAACCGCAATCGCCCCAACAGGACAACCAGCTTTTGCGTCAGCAACGCATGGCAATCCTTGGTCAGCGCCATCTTTTGTCTGCGCTTTTCCATCAGCAGCCAACTCAAAAACATCTGGGCATGTCGCTCCGCAAGCGCCGCAGCCAATGCATTTTTCTTTGTCCACTGTAATCATATTTTTATTTTAATAATTTACTGCGATTTTTACCAACTATTAATTTTAATTTTGTATCAGCGATTTTTATTTTTGCCGGAGTTTTTATCACACGATAATTATCCAGTACCAATGGCAAATACTCATAACTTTTAACCATAAACTCATCGCGCTCAACAAAAGTATCCGCGCGAATTTCCCTTTTTCCACTAAATATCTTTAAAATTCCCGCTCTGCCTTGGGACTGGCTTTTCGCAACCAAATCCAATTTCTTGTCTTGCGCGTCAATTTTATCCAACTCTGGCAAAATATCCTTGTCCTTTTTCATTGGATAATAAAAATTGTAAATGCACACTTCTTTGCAATTGTTAGTCGGCATAATCTTGAAATTTCCGTGTTCAATTAACAACCGACTTACACTTTTACTCATCTTAACATTGGAAAAAAAGAATTGCCCATTCGCGTCGCCGATATCCACTTCAACCAGTTTGCGCGCCGCGATCGCCTCGCAAGCTTCGTCATTCTCGCCAATGCCAAGCAACGGCGCAATATGATTATTTTGCCCAACAGGAATAAAACCCAATGTCAGCCCGTTGCGCACAACCGGATCAATAACTTTCAAAAAACTGCTGTCATTCCCCACTATCACCAATGTTTTAATTCCTCGCTTTGTTTCATCGTCAATAATCTCTTCAATCCGTTTTAGCAAAGAAAGCCGGATATGCTTTCCATTTATATCCAGCTCCAACAGCTTTTCTTTTATTTTGTCTATGGTCCTGTCAAATCTCTTGTCATTCAGAAAAGTGTCGTACAAATAATAGTACATAGTCTATTCAACGACTTCGCTTGTCTTTTTGTCCATTTTGCAGGCGCCATTAAAAGTCGCGCCCTCGGCAATACTCAAATTACTCGCCTGAATATCACCGTCAACACGCGCCGTGTTCATCAATTCCAACCTGCCCTTTATCGTCATGTTGCCCTCAACGATTCCAGAAACAACGGCTGCTTCTGCTTCAACATTTGCGGTCACTTTTGCATGGTCTCCAACCTTTAAAAATTTTCCTGTTTTGACGCTGCCTTTTACCTCTCCTTCAATTACAATGTTGCCGTCGCTGCTCAAATCTCCCTCAATTTTGATCGCGCGTCCAATGATTGTGTCCTCGCTACTGTCACCTTTAAAAAATTCCTGCTCCGTTTGAGTGGTTTTAAACATATTTATTCGCCCCCCTACATCATTTGTACATCTTTTATATTTAACAATCGCAAACCTTTTGTCAATACGTCTTTGACGTTATTTGATAAAAATAATCGTGCGCCTGCTAATTCCGGGTTCTCGCCAATAACGCGGCATTTTTGGTAAAAATTGTTAAACAATTGCCCCAATTCTAACAAATATTTACACAAGCCACTTGGGTCTAATTCTGTTTTGGCTTTTTTAATCGCATCATTAAACATTCCAATTTTTAAAACCAATTCGCGTTCAATATTCTCTGCCAACAACTCCAACTTGCAGCTCTTTGGTTTTAATTTAGCCGCAGCCGATTTTTCAAAAAGAGAATTGATACGCGCAATTGTATAAAGCACATATGGGCCGGTATCACCATCAAACGCAGTTGCTTTATTAACATCAAAAACAATTACGCTATTATTTTCATATTTCAAAATCCAAAATTTTATCGCGGACAACGCAATCGTTTGCGCGATTTGTTCAACCAACTTTTGCGGCCAATCAGCGTGCCGTGTTTTTGTTTCATCTTTCGCCTTGTCCAACACTTCGTTAAACAACTTATCAAAAGAAACAACGTTCCCTTTTCTTGAAGCCATGGCGCCTTCTGGCAAAGTGACAAAATCATAACTAACATGCGCTTTTTCTTTTTCAGAATATCCCAGCAAATCCAACATCTTAAAAATCTGCTTTAGATATAAAGTTTGCCGAACATCAACTACATAAATGGATTTATCAACTTTGTATTTTTCAAACTTTTTAATTCCCAGTGATAAATCTTTCGCGCCATATAGAACGTTTCCATCAGATTTTATCAAAACCAAAACATCCAAACCATATTCTTGCAAATCAGCTATTAACGCGCCTTCGCTCTTTTTGATTTCTTTAATTTTCCCTTCTTTTATAATTTGTCCCAATAATTTACGCCCATTTTTTTCTTCTTCGCTTTCCCAAAACCATTTGTCAAACTTGTTTCCCAGCACTTTATAAATTCTTTCAAAATCATTCATGCTCCATTTTTTTGTTTTTTTCCAAAGTTTTAGCAATTTGCGATCACCGCTTTCCAATTTACTTTGAACATCAGCGATTTCAACCATTAATTCTGGCTTTTCGGCTATCAATCTGACGGCTTCGGAATAAATTTTGCCCAAATATTCTGCTTTATTCTGGCCTTTTTCAACGACCAACTCTGGATTATTTCTTTCTAAATACCACAAACACTTGGCAACATGGACTCCAGTGTCGCCAATATAATTCGCGGTAATCACTTTACTGCCGGTAGTGCGCAAAATATTAACCAGCGCCGCGCCAAGGCAAGCATTGCGCAAATGACCAACGTGAAATTCTTTATGCGTATTTGGCTGCGAATATTCAACCATCACCTTTTGCTGATCACCCTGAACCATCTTGCCCACCCGAAGCCCCGCCAACGACGGGGCGAAGGGGGGTGAACACAAAATTTGTTCAAGCAACCATTTTCGCTTAAACGTAAAATTCACATACGGGCCAACGATTTCCGCGCGATCCACTACTCCGTTGTCATTTCGAACCTGCCTTGGCCCGCTACGCCATAGCGTTAGCGAGGCGAGCGGGTGAGAAATCCCTTGTAATATATCCATTCCGATCTCTGCTGGCGACTTTTTAAATTTCTTCGCCAATCCAAAACACGGCAAAGCCAAATCACCCATTTTAATATCCGGCGGCAAAACAAAATCGCTTGCGTCAACCTCAAATCCAGCTTGTTGCAATAATTTTGCCAATTGTTCTTTAATTTTCTGCATACTAAATAACTTTCACAAAAAATCTTTTGCCTTTTTGTATCACGTTTCCTTTTTTAACAACATCATTCAACGATTCAACAACCTTACTACCAATTTTAACCCCACCCTGCTCAACAGCTCTGCGCGCCTCTGATTTTGAACTAACTAACTTCGCTGACACAAGCGCGTCAACAATATTCATGCCAGCAATTTTCGCGTCAGGCATTTTATCCGGCGTTTGTTTTTTTGAAAAAGTTTTAATAAAATTTTCCTTAGCCAATGCTGCCGCTTTTTCACCGTGATAAATTTTTACAATGGCCGCGGCTAATTCTAATTTTAAGTCGCGCGGATTTTCTCCGTCTGTCAACCGTTTTTTGTTTATTTTAAGTTGCTCCATGGAAACATCAGTTGCTAATTCAAAATATTTTATAATCAAATCGTCGGGAATAGACATTACTTTCCCGAACATCTCATCCGAAGAATCCAAAAGTCCAATGTAGTTACCGTAACTTTTACTCATCTTTTTATTGCCATCAACGCCCTCCAACAATGTTAACGTCATCACGCTTTGTCCTGGCTGATCATAACGTTTTTGCAGTTTCCTTCCCATGAGCATATTAAATTTTTGATCCGTACCGCCGATTTCAACATCTGCTTTTAACTCTACGGAATCATATCCTTGCATCAATGGATATAGAATTTCCTGCATTTGGATGTCAGCTCCGTCCCGTAATCGCTTCTGAAAATCGTCCCGATCCAAAACACGCGCAACCGTGATCTTGCCCGTTAACGACATAAGAAAACTCCACCCTTTATCTTCATACCATTTGCTATTATAACGGAGCTCAACATTATTCATATCTATAATCCTGCCCGCCTGCTTAATATAAGTTTCCATATTCTTTTTCACGACCTCGCTTGATATCATGGGGCGCGTTTCATTACGTCCGGTTGGATCACCTATCATCGCAGTGAAGTCTCCTATCAGCAAAATTACTTGATGCCCTGCACCTTGAAATTGCTTAAGTTTACGGAGCGGAACCGCATGCCCAATATGTAAATCCGGCGCCGTCGGATCAACACCAAATTTAATGCGCAACTTTCGTCCGCTTTCTAACTCTTTTTTCAATTCTTCATAGACAATTACTTCGTCCACTCCGCGAGTTAAAAGTTCCTCTATCTTTTTTGCATCTGTGTTTATTTTGGGCATAAATTTTTACATTAAATCTTTAATTTGTTCAAGAATCTTTTCTAATTTTTCTTTTGCTTCTGTCAATCTGGTTTTTTCCGCGTCAACGACTTTTTCCGGCGCGTTTTTTACAAATTCAGCATTGCCAAGTTTGCGCTCCAACCCAGCAATATAATTTTCCAAATTATTTTTTTCCTTTTCTAATCGTTCTTTTTCTTTTTCAACATCAACCAATCCTGCAAGCAACATATAAATTTCAATTTTTCCAATAATTGCAGGGGCCGCTTGCTCAGGTTTTTTTGTGACAAAACGCAAATTTCCAACGCGCCCTAAGGTCATTATAATATCTTTGCTTTCAACCAATTTGCTTTCAACCAACTTGTCTGCGTTTTTAATTTCAATATCAACCTTTTTCACCGGCTCAACTTTATACTCTGCCCGCAAATTTCTTATTTTTGTCACGACATCAACAATCACCGCGAATTCTTTCTCCGCTTTTTCATCAATCAATTTTTTATCTTGCACTGGCCACTTCGCAATCATTAACGTAGTCTTCATTCCCATTTCTTGCCAAATCGCTTCCGTAACAAAAGGCATAAAAGGATGCCATAGCTTAAGCAAATCCTTTAAAACATACATCAAAACCTGATCTTTTATTCTATCTTTTCTATTCTTAACAAATTCTAAATACCAATCAGCAAAATGGCTCCGCGTAAAGGTTCTCAATGAGCGCCCAGCATTTGAAAAATCATAATGCTCCAACTTTCCAGTAACTCCTTCGGACACCAACCCAAATTCGCTATGCAATTTCTCTTTATCAGACTTCAACCGATTAAAATCTGACAGAATCCACTTGTCTTCGAAATGCACTGGATTTATTTTCGCGGTATCAATATTAACATCTTCAACCGTCATCAAAATAAATCGAGAAATATTCCACAATTTATTAACCAAATTTCTGCAACTTTCAACTTTTCCTTCATAAAATCTAATGTCATTTCCCGGCGTCGTGCCAATCAGCAACGAAAGCCGCGACGCGTCAGCCCCATATTTTTCAATCATATCCAGCGGGTCAATTCCATTGCCGCGCGACTTGCTCATTTTTTTACCATTTTTATCAAGCACCATTCCATGTAAATAAACTTTTTCAAACGGAATTTCAGCGAGCGCAAAAAAGCTCATCATCACCATTCGCGACACCCACAATGTGATAATGTCATAACCAGTTTCCAACATTTGCGTTGGATGAAATTTCGCGAGATCGCCGGGCTTATTCAGCGTTGAAAAAGTCCACATTCCTGATGAAAACCAAGTGTCCAAAGAATCTTCGTCCTGCTTCAGGTTGAACGAATCACAAGAGCAAACTGCTGGCGCTAATTTCACTCGCACGTCTTTCGCATTAGCCGGATATGTTAATTTATAAACTTCCAAATCGCCGCGCTTCGTATTAAATCCTTTTGCCACGCGAGCCACATCGCCATGCCCTACTGCCAAAATTTTCTTGCCCGGATATTTTTTAGCGACTTTATCAAGAAAAGAAAAAACACGCGTCTTTAAACTGTCAAACGACTCAATGCCGTGCGGCGAGTCATAATGCCACTTCTCAAAATTATTCTCTCGGAACGTGCTAAATCCTGCGTCTGGCTTGCCTTCAAATTCGCCCACGCCAACTTCGCGCAAACGTTTATCAAAAATAATTTTTTTAATTCCTAATTTAGCAGCAACAATCTTTGCGGTTTCCTGCGCTCGCTTAAAATCTGACGAAAAAATAATGTCAATTTTTTCGGACTTCAACTCTTCCGCAACTGCGACAGATTGTGCTTTTCCTTTTTCAGTCAAACCATTGACCTGATTTTTTATATCAGAATTTAATTTATCTTCCACATTACTTCGCGATTCGCCGTGTCGCAAAATAATAATTTCCGTGTTCGCTTTGTCAGTCACGTTAACTTCGCCGCATTGTTTGCAATACCAAACAGGAATCCTGTGGCCAAACCAAATTTGGCGGCTAATGCACCAGTCCTGCATATTTTTCATCCAATTCAAATATCTTTTTTTAAATCTTTCCGGAATAAATTCAATCGCGTGTTTTTCAGCGGCTTCAATTGCTTTTTCTTTCAAAGATTTGTTGCCCAGTTTTTTAATTTTTTTATCAACCGCCACAAACCATTGCTTGCTTGGCAATGGCTCAATCGGAGTTCCGCAGCGATAACAAATAGACAAATTATTATCTATTTCTTCTTCCTTTTCCAATAAACCTTGCGATTTTAATTTTTCAACAATTAACTCCCGCGCTTCTAAAACATTTTTGCCAGAATATTCGCCAAAATTTTCCGTAATTTTTCCATCTTCATCAATTACTTTTATAATTTCCAAATTGTTCAGCCGTGCCATTTGCCAATCAACAATGGAATGCGCGGGCGTTACGCCGAGCGCTCCGGTGCCGAAATTCATATCAACCTGCCAATCAGCGATAATTTTAATTTTGAGCGGCACACCGACAAAATCAACTAAAAATTCTTTGCCAATATATTTTTTATAGCGCTCGTCTTTGGGATTGACCGCAACAGCTGTATCGCCTAATTTTGTTTCTGGCCGAGTTGTTGAAATTGAAATCGGAAAATTTTTATCGTATTTAAATGTATAAAATTTTGCTTTTTGCTCCTGATAATCAACTTCATCATCAGCCAAAGTTGAATGGCACCGCGGGCACCAGTTCACAACCCGCTCCCCGCGATAAATCACACCCGCGTCGTACATATCAACAAACATTTTAGCGACAGCTTTGGTCCGCGTTTCATCCAGCGTGAACGCTTCGCGCGACCAATCCAAGGACGCGCCCATTTTTTTTGTCTGATGCAAAATGGCTGATTGCGTTTCTCGCAAAAACTCCCAAACTTTTTCCAAAAATTTTTCTCGCCCCAAATTATAGCGAGTCTTTTTTTCTTCTTTCCAAAGTTTTTTCTCAACCACATTTTGCGTGGCAATTGCCGCGTGGTCAGTTCCAGGCACCCACAACGTTTTGAATCCGCGCATCCGTTTGTAGCGAATAATCAAATCTTCAATCGCCAAAGTCAACGCATGACCAATGTGTAATTTGGAGGTAATGTTCGGCGGCGGCAAAATGATTGTGTACGGCTTTGCATTTTTCGGCAAATTCAAATTATCTGGATTAAAAAATCCACTTTTTTCCCAATCTCTATAAATTTTATCTTCAAATTCTTTTGGCTCGTACGCCTTAGACAATTCCATATCTATAAAATTATACCAATTCATCCCAATTTTAGCAAATAAAAAAGCTGTGATTTTGTTGCAATTCACAGCTATGCCTTCACAAAGGCCATACCCTACCATGCCTTGCCATACCAGGCCCCACCTCACCGCACCAAGCCCAACCTCATCCTACCATAATTTGGTTGAACGCAGCAGCTCACACCACTCGCGTTCAAAAAGGACAAACAACTTACAGCGCCACACCTCACCAAACCTCACCGGACCACACCTAACCTTACCTGACCAAACCAAACCCTACCATAATTTGGTTGAACGCAGTAGTTCACACCACTCGCGTTCACAAAAA